>DASZZN010000018.1 GCA_035544955.1 Candidatus Dormiibacterota bacterium | reverse complement strand
CGCGTTGTTGAACGCCCCGGGTTCGAGCGTGATCCGTGGCAACCTCCTCGTCCTCCCAATCGAGACGTCGCTGCTCTATATCGAGCCTGTCTACCTTGAAGCCACCAACGTTGCCAAACCGCAGTTGAAGAAGGTGATCGTTGCCACCGGCCAGAACGTCGTGATGGAAGACACGCTCGACAAGGCCCTCGCCGCCCTGCTCGGCCAGGCGACACCAACGACGCCGCCAGGCGGCACCACGCCGCCGCCCAGCGGCACGGTCGCACAGTTGATCGCCCAAGCAAACCAGGACTACACCAACGCCCAGACCGCTCTCAAGAATGGCGACTTCACCACCTACGCGAGCGATATCCAGGCGCTTGGGAAGATCCTGCAGCAGCTGGCTGCGCTGCAGCCGGCCACCACCTCAGCCAGCGCGTCGCCCAAGGCCTCGCCGACCGCCTCACCCTAAACGCCCCCGAGCCCAAAAAAAAGGCGCTTACCCGAAGGCAAGCGCCCGTCCGAGCCCCCGGAACCTCGACTACTTTCCGCACGGAAACGAGTCGGCGACGGCGAGCACAGCGGCGACGACGACGGCGGCCAGTGCGAAGAATCGGTACATGAGCACCCTCCTTGGGGTTACCGGGCGCTCCGACCGATTAGCCGGAATTTAACACCCGGTTCAATTGGCTGTCAATATACTTCTCCCAAGCGGGTTTAGCGAAGCTATACTCAAGAGCATCTGATGAACTCTGTCGGAGATCGTCTTCGGGAGGCCCGACTTGCCCGCGGGCTGACCCAGGAGCAACTGGCGAAGGGCCTCGCAACCAAAGGCTTCATCAGCCAGATCGAGCGCAACCGAACCACCCCGTCCCTGCCCAAGCTCCGCATGATGGCCGAGCGCCTCGGTCTTCCGCTGGGTCATTTCACCGATGACAAATCCCCGCACGAGCTGACCTATCTGCGCAAGAGTGCCGAGCTCGCGGTCAAAGCGCAGGAGCCGGAACGCGCGCTCGACCTGGTCAACGAAGGCCTGGCCCTTCCGGCGACCGCCAATGAGCGCGCCGAGCTGCTACGAATTCAGGGCGTGGCCTTCGAAGCGTTGAGCCGCCTGAACGATGCACTGGCCTCGCTCCAGACTGCGGCCGCGACCGCACCACCGGATGACCCCGAGCTCAGCGCCGCCATCTACGCCGACATCGGCTACGTGCAGCAGCAACAAGAACAGTTCAATGCCGCGACCGAGGCCAACCTTCGCGCGCTCGGCTGGCTCGATGCCAGCAAGCACGCGGATCCCGCCCTCCGCGCCAGGGTCCTGACCAACCTCGGCCGGACGTGCTATGCACTGGGGCAACTCGAAAAGGCTGACGAGCACCTGCAGCGTGCACTGGACGCCGCCATTGATGCCGAAAGCCGCCTTCGCATCGCCAACGCCCACATGGCGCTCGGCATTTCCGCACGGGCGGTTGGCGACCTCGCGCGCGCGGTTGAGCACTGCAACCGTGCGCTGGATCTTCACTCTAGGATTGGAGAGCATCGTGCGGCCAACCGCGTGCTCAACAACCTGGGCGACGTGCACTATGCCGCGGGCCGTAAACGCGAGGCGACCGCGCTTCAGCAGCGCTGCCTGGCGCGGGCACGGGAGATCCGAGATGATTTCGAGATCGGCGTGGCTGCCGGCGCGCTCGCTCGCTACGACCTTGACGACAACAGGGTGGACGACGCGCTCGCGCACGCCCGAGAAGCACGGCAGGCCTCCGAGCGCTCGGGCGATCACCTGCACCTCGCAGTGGCCGCCGCGCTCGAGGGCGAGGCCGTCGAGCGCCAGGGCAACGCGAGCATCGCTGACCGCCACTTCGCGTTCGCGCTACGGCTCCTCAAGGAGCGGAACGCCGCCGGGAAGCTCGCCGAGGTGTGCGCCATGTACGCCGACGTCCTGCGCAGCCGTGGCGAAGACGACCGAGCCTTTTCGTTCATGCGAATGGCGGCCGAGCGCGACTTCAGCAAGTTGGGGGCACGGCTCCGAAAATGAGCGCGGCGGCGGGCGGCGACCAGGCGGACGATACCCCTGCGACCGTGCTGGTGGCCGAAGACGACGCCGACAGCGAGCGTGAGCTGCGCATCCATCTCGAGGCGGCCGGACACCACGTGATTACCGCCAGGGACGGCGCGGCGGCCTTGCGCATGCTCTCGGCGCAGCCGGTGGATCTCGTGCTCTGCCAGGCGGCACTGTCCGACATGGATGGGATCGAAGTCTGCCGGGCGATCAAGCAGGCACCCGCAACTCACGAGACCCCGGTGGTGCTGTTGATCGCGGCGGTCGACGAGGCGCTGCGACAGCGGGCGGTCGGCGCGGGGGCGGACGACGTCGCGGTCATGCCTGTGGCGCGGGACACCTTGCTGACGCTGGTGCGCGCGCAGCGTCGCATCACCCAGTTGAAGAGCCAGATTAATGAGCTCGAAGGGATCGTTGTCACACTGGCGCGCGCGGTCGAGGATCGCGATCACAGCAGCGCCGGCCTTGCCGAGAAGGTCGCCCATTGGGCCATGCAACTGGGCAGCGCAATCGGGCTGCCAGACGACCAGCTGACGTATCTCTATAAAGCTGCGTTGCTGCACGACGTTGGCACTTTGAGCGTTCCGGTTGGCGTCCTCTCCAAAGAGGGTCGGCTCGATCCCGGAGAGTTCAGCCAGGTGAAACGTCACCCCGTCGTCGGCGAGGAGATCCTCGGGCCGTTGCCTCGCGCCGACCAGCTCCTGCCGGCCGTTCGCCATCATCACGAGCGGGTTGACGGCTCCGGCTATCCGGACGGACTCGGGGGCGATCAAATTCCCCTCTTCGCACGGATCATCGCGATCGCCGACGCGTTTGTGGCAATGACCAGCGACCGTCCTTACCGGCGGCACCGCACGAAAGAAGAGGCGATCCACACACTCGAGCAGGGTGCGGGTAAGCAGTGGGATGCCGCCCTGGTCGATCGGTTCCTGGAGCTCGTCGAGGACACCGGCGCCGACGCCATTAGCAGGGCACGTTCGGCGGGTTAGTCTATCTCGCCGCCCTTTCCACGCCGGGGGCGCCTATTCTGCGGCGCGTCCGAGCAGGCGCTGACTTCTCAGCGTCTTCTCATGCCGCTCAGAGTCTGCGCTCATACAGTAGCGCGATGCTGGATCCAGCAACGGAACTGGAGATGAGCACTCTGCATTCGCTTCTCGACAATCTGACGGCAGCGGGGAGTCTCTACGGCTGGCGCATCGATGCCATGGTCCTGGGCGGTCTGCTCTGGGCGCTGGCCGTGGGCTACGGGCAGGTCCGCACCACGATCGCCTAAGAGGGCCAGTCTTCGGGGCGATCGACATCATCGCCGAGCCTCGCAGCGAAAGGGACCTCGACGACTGCATCCGGGTGGGCCGCGATCACGCCCTGACCACCCCGATCACCACGCAGCGTCAGCAACTCGGCGAAGAATCGACGATCGAACACCGGTGGGTTTCCCCGGTGGTCGCCCCAACGAGGGACGACGATCCGCCCCGGTGAGAATGCACGGACGAGTTCCTCAATGACCTCCGCTGTGAGATAAGGCTGGTCTCCGACGCCGATCAAGGCGGCGTCCGTCGTTTCCGGGAGCGCACGCAGGCCGATGGCGATCGAGCTACTGATGCCGTTTTCGGGATGGGCATTCTCGACCGTCGTCAGCGCAAGGCCGGCGAGGGCCTCGATCAGGCGAGGGTCGGGCGAGACAACGGCAACGAGCGGTCGAAGGCCGGCCTCGAGGAAGCAGCGAGCGGTCTTGCGGACCAGTGGCTCACCACGCCACGGTTCGAGCAGCTTCTGGCGTCCGAACCGCGTCGACTGCCCGGCGGCGAGCAGAATCCCGGCGATCAGACGGCTGGGGTCGCGGCCTTGAGCTCCTGGTCGACGCAACTGGCGAACCGTTGGGCCATGCGCTGAGCGACCTCTTGCATGATGCCGCTGCGCCCGAACTGCGCCACCACGCCGCTCACCGCCAGGTCGGTGGTCATCACGACGCTCGTCCCCTTCGCACTCGGCTCGAGCTGCGCCGTCATCGTGGCGGAGGCGCCGCCTCGGCCGCGCGTTTCCGCGCCCTCGGCCCTGATGTTCACGGTGTGCGTCGTCTCGTCCATGCTCTCGATCTTGATCCGCCCCTTGTAGGAGACGCCGATCGGTCCGAGTTTGACCTCGACCTTGCCGGCGTAGGTCTTGTCGTCGATCACCTCGGTGAGCGACGCGCCCGGGACGCAGTGCGCGATCTTCGGCACGTCAAGCAGGTATGCCCAAGCGGACTCGACGGGGGCGCCAAGCTCGAAACGAGTGGTGATCACCATGTCAATTAGATTAACGAAAGAACAACGGCCGGCACCAAGGCGGTACCGGCCTTCGAGCGCCTGTTGCCCCGAGTCTACGTCAGGACGCCGTGACAGGCGTCCCTGGATCGACCAGATGGAACCAGGTCAATCCGCTGGGAAGCCGCATCACCTTGCCATCGGCGCCGACGATCTTCAGGGGCAGCTCGGGGTTCGACAGGTCCCAGGTGGCCGTGTAGTGATGACCCCGGGTGAAGACATCAGCCGGACCGGTGCCTAGCAGGTCGAAGTCGACAGCCGGCACACCGTTGACGTCGGTGAAGCCGGCGTCGTGATGCGCGACCTGGAGCAGGATGACGTTTACGGGTTTGATCGGCTGACCCGTGTCCTGGTCCACAAGCGCGCCGAGCGCCGTGCCGTAGGCGTACGCGTTGTCCGCGGCCGAGTAGGTGTAGATGACGCGGTGGGAATTTGTCTGGTCGAACACGATACGATTCGCGACCGCGGGCGCCGGGCTGGCGGCGGGCTCAGCGGGTGACGGCAGCACGTAGGTAACGCCGGGGGCGTACTTACCGACGCCCTGGGCGAGGCGATTGCCGTCGGTATAGAGATTATGTGGCGCCCGCCGGCTGGGATCCCGGGCAAAGTAGGCGCCGCCATCGCTGCCCTCGGTGAGCGCCGGGATGTGCTGGTCCTGGATCGCCTGCAGCACTTTGATGTTTGCGCCAGAGAAAAAGAGCACGCCGTGGTACGCGTGCCACAGCCGGAGCGTTACGGGCCGGGCGCTGCGCACCGGTTCGATCTTCTGGCTCCCCGAGGGCGAGAAGTAGATCACGGTCATCCGCGTGATGCCGCCTTCCGCCAGGTATTCGTAGACGATGTTGGCCGGCTGCACCCCGGCCAGCGGTCGCGCCAGGATCGAATTTTCGATCTGCACCATGGCGGGTCCGGGGCGGCTGGGGGTCGGCGTTGGGGTCGCCGTGGCGGTGCTCGAGCCGCAGGCCGCCAGCAGCAGCCCAAGGCCACAGGCAAGCGTCGATCCGAGCCGGTTCAAATTGCTCACGGAAGCCATCAGTATAAGAAAACGCGATAGTGTAGCCCACGGGATTCTGTGGTAGGTTCAGAGTGATGTTGCCGCACGAAATGCTCCAGACGCAGACCCAGGTCGAGCGTTCATTGCTCAGCCGAGTGATGGGTTGGCTTGCCCTCTCGCTGGCCCTCACAGCGGGCGGCGTCTACCTCTGGATATCCGGCGTGGTGCCGCAGAACATCCCCTGGATTCTTTACTTCCTGGTCGCCATCGGGTTGATCTTCGGGATCCAGGCGGCGACGAACAGCAAGAACCAGAGCCTCGCAGTCGGCCTCTTTACCGTCTTCTCGGTGGTCGAGGGTCTCTTCATCGCCCCGATCGTTTCCTACTACCTGAACGCCAAACCCGATGCGGTTGGCAGCGCGCTGCTGGGCACGGTCGGCATCTTCCTGGTCGCCGCCGCGGTCGTCTATCTGACCAGCATCAACATGGCGGCCTGGGGTCGATATCTCTTGGGGGCGCTACTCGTTGGCATCGTGATCAGCTTCGCGACGTTGATCTTCCACTTCCCGATCAGCCAGCTGGCGCTTAGCCTCTTCCTCGGGGTCGTGTTCGTCGGGCTGACGTTCTTCGACTTCTGGCGGGTCAAGGCCGAGCGGGCGGGCGACAACAACGCGCTCCTGCTAGCGCTCAGCCTCTATCTCGACTTCATCAACCTCTTCCTCATCCTGCTCCGCATCTTCGGCCGCCGCAATTAGCGGCCAACTCAGGATGCGACGGAAGTCGCTCGAGGAAGTGCTGGTGCTGGACGTTCCCAGGATTGGAGCTTCGGATCTCGTGAAGTTTCCGGGTAGATATCGCCGGTGGTCGGTTACGCTAGCCGGCGCACGGCCATCGGCGCTTGCTTGCTCAGTTCGCGATGACTGAATCAGGCCGACCGAGCGTTAGCAGGCACGCTTTGGGGTGGAGGCTTGGCCCTCCAATGACCATCTTTTGTTCGCTCTAGCGTCCAGCCTTCTTCGTGGAGCATGCGATGATGCCGGCCGCAGACGAGAGCCAGGTTGGGCAGCACCGTCTTCCCCCCACGCGTCCACCAGACCAGGTGGTGCCCATCGCACCAGATCGCCGGCCGGTGACAGCCGTTGAAGACGCAGTCGCGATCGCGCGCGACCAGCGCGCGGCGGGTGGCGGCCGGGATCTGCCGGTGGGCGTCGCTGGCGGTCTCGCTCTCCAGCTCGCCATGCCCCAGCAGCCAGCTCACCGTCGGATCGCACGCATAGCGCTGGGCCGTCTCGATGGCAATCGGTCCGGCCCCAGCCATCTCCGCGGGCGGTGCGCCGGAAAGCCCTGCCAGCGTCTCGGCGCTGGCCGTGATGACCAGATGCGGGCGCTGGCCGCCGACCGTCCCGAGCTTGCTGCCATCCAGTGGCCGACGGGCGAGGTCAACCAGGGCGTCAACGCGGCGCTGACCGGGCGTCCGGACATCGTCGTTCGCCGGTGGCGGCATCGGCGCGTTGAGCGCCGTCTTTAGCGTGGCACCGCCCTCGAGATCGAGGATGCCATCCAGCCGGACCATGCCGTCCTGCGGCTCGCTGATATGAAGGTACCGTCGCTGGTAGGCGTGGTTCGTCTCGGCCAATGCGGCCGCCGCATCAACCCGATGCTCGAAACCTTTGGCGACCGCGGCGAAGCGGCCCGGGTCCATCGCTTGCGCCGCCTTGAGCAAGTTCGTTTCTTCTTGTTGCACGGGCGCGCTGCCGACGTTCTCCGCCGTGCGAGCGATCAGCGCCACGTGCTGGAAGCCGACGTCGCCGCTGGCGAACGCCTTGGCGATCTGTGGCAGCGCCTCGAGTTGACGCGCGACGTTGACCCGTTCCGCGGCGGCTCCAGCGGAAAGGTTGCACCGCTCGCGCACCCAGGCCACCGCCGAGAGCGCGCCGTCGGCTTTGTACTCCCCAGATTTATCGAAGCGCCGCAGCCCATTGGCAAACGCCGCCTCCAGCGGATCGATCCCGACTTCCCGGATCTGGATTAGCCCTTCGCCAAGGTCGGCCTCCGCCGCGGTGGCCATGCAGCGCGCCACCCGCTGGACGGCGGTCTGGAGCTCGTCGACGGCACCCTGGAGTTTGGACACCCCAGGCTCTACGAGCGTCCCTATCGCGACCATGCTCCCATCGTGAGGCATGCCTTTGACAGCTGTCTGTCGCGATTTCTGCCCGCCAGAAAAACTTGTCAATGCAGCCTCCGCCGCATCTGGCCTCTGGCCGAACAGTCGCTTCCCCCTTGGGGCGGCCGCGTCAGCCTTTGTTAGCCCAGAGACTCAAGGGCGCCGATTGCACTAGGCAGCAATGCCTATCTTGCGCAGGGCGGGGCTCAGTTCGCGCAGATTGCGTGTGCGCCGCTCCCGCCAGTCGAGGATGAGGTCAGCGAAGGCTGACTTGGACAGCCGCTCCCGGCGAACGGCGTTGGTCTTGGGGTCTGTGATCTCCAACTCGACCCAGACCACGCCGGCAGAGACGAGGCGCGCGGGGTACTCGTTCTCTTCGATCAACCGAATCAGCTCTAGCTCTCCAAGCATCTCCATACACCCCTGAAGAAAACACTTTGCCGACGGCTCTTATTCGTTCTCAACGGGGACCGTCCGGAAAACCGTCACTGTTTGCCATCCGGCTGGGGCCGAGATCCGGGAAGTGCCCGGTAAACTGAGCCCGTGCTAGCCGACCTCCACATGCATTCGACGGTGAGTGACGGCTGGCGCGACCCTGACGAGGTCGCCAATCTAGCCGCCGACCGTGGGGTTCGGGTGATGGCGCTGACCGACCATGACACCATCCTGGGGGTAAGCCGTGCCCGGGCCATCGCCCACGGTCGCGGCCTTGGCTACGTACCCGCCCTCGAGGTCACGACCTATCCCCCCAACCAGTTCCGCCACATCCTCGGGCACGGGGTCGACCTGAACTATCCCCCGCTCCTCGCGCTCCTCGAACGGACCCAGGGCGTGTTCCGCAAGCAGACCAACGCCTGGATCCGGATCCTGCAGGAGCAAGGGATCGGGCGCGACCTCGGGCTCGACGCCTTCGCCTACAAACCGACCGTGATGCCCGGTGCCGTCCTCAAGCTCGTTCTTCAGCACGGGTTGATGACGGAGAGAGAGGCCTGGGACAGTGTGCGAAAGGCCGTTGATTTCATGCCGGCCGATTTCTATACCCCGATCCCATCACCGCGAGAGGCGATCGACACCATCCACGGGGCCGGCGGGCTGGCGGTCCATGCGCATCCGGGAGTGGTGCCCGACCAGGACTTGATGAAGGAGGTCTTGCCCATACTCGATGGCCTGGAGGTCTACACGCGCCGCCACAAACCAGAGCAGATCCCCATTTACGAAGAGCTGGCCCACCAGCATGGGCTACTGATGACCGTCGGGAGCGACTACCACGGCTTCAACGGCGACGACTACGAGGCCCCCAAGCAAATCATCGACATCCGTTACCTGGACCGGCTCGGGGCTCGGGTGCAGTGGCCGTTCCTCGAGAAGGCCGGATGAGCCCCACGCTCGTGAATCCCGCGGTCGCCGAGGCGCGCGCGGCATTGCTCGAGCTGGGTGGCCGCGAATCGACGTCTGTCGCCGCCGCGATCGAAGCACTACCCTCGATCCGCGCGTTCCAGGTGATGGCGACCGCCTCCCAGGCGGCGCGCCCGCAGTGGGCCGGATTGGTCGACGACCTCTTCGAGCGACCCCTCTTGAAGCAGGCCAAAGCCGGCCTGCGGAATGCGCTGATGTCGACGCTGACCGGGGACACGCTCTATCGCAACGTGTTCTTTTCCTTCGCCGATGCGGTGATCCTCTGGCACTACGGCTACACCCAGGAGCGCACCGGCAGTGCCCGGCTCGATGCGGCCTACGGCGCGATGCGGCGCCTGCTGGCCGGCGCTGAACGCTTCATGGACACCCCGCCGCCGGCCGAGCCGGACATCGCCTATTTTCACCGGCTGCGTCGGATCAAGCTGACCCGTGACAACGCCTACCCGACGCTGCGCCGGGCCGGCCGCCTGCTCGGCACTGTGGAAGCCGAGGTCACGCAAGGACGGCTGCACGCGGTCCGCGGCAGCATCCTCACCAGCTACGTGACGTTCAGCGCGCAAGTGATCGCGACGGCCCGCGCGCTGCGCGCCGGACGCGACGCGATCGACCGCGACGACGTTCTGAACGGGTTGCGGGCAATTACCGGTCTGCTGAGGACGCCGCCGACCGACCTGCGGGACTGATCCGTATTGCGGGCAAGGTCGCGCCGAACGCGAGCATCGCGAGCGAACCGATCAGCATCGGCAGCAGCGCGAACCGGAATTGACCGCTCCAGTCCCAGGCAAAGCCCCCGAGCGCGGGGCCGAAGAAGGCCGCACCGTAGCCAATCGTGAACATCAAGCCGCTGGTGCGCGCGACCTCGGATGGTGAGAAGAGGGCCGGTAGGCCCAGGTTGAGGATGAAGGCGAGACTGGCGCCAGCCCCTGCGAGACCCGCCCAGACCGGCGCGCTGGCGGCCGGGGCCAGCGCATAACCGGCGACGCCCACAATCGACCCGACCCCGGCAAGGACATAGGGCCAGCGGCGTCCCAGCATCCTGTCGCCGCGTAACGCCAGCCAGAAACTGATGGGGAGTTGCATCGCGTTCAGCGCGCCGAGGGTCAACGGAATCAACGCATGAGCATGGCGCGCGTCGAGCGTGTCGGGGATCCAGCTGTTCATGCCGAAGTAGACGAGGCTGGCCCCACCCATCAGCAAGCCGACCCGGAGCATGCGCCCGCTCCGCCAGTCGGGGAGCCAGGCGCCTGCGGTCGCCACCGCGGCCTCCGATGTCGGGGTGCCGATCAGCCAGAGCGCGAGCACGATGGCCGCCGGCACGGCCCACACCGCGAGCGCGACCTGCCAGCCAAAGGGCACCAGCAGGAACGGCAGCGTGATGCTGGCCGCGATCACCTCGCCAACCAGCAAGCCATTGGAGTAGATCGCGATCGCCCGTCCGATCCGCTGCGGGAACCAGGCCTGCGCCAGGCTCGGCATCGCCGGTTGCGCCACCGCGATCCCCAGCGCGAACACCACCGTAAAGGCGAAGAGCATGACCGCATTTGGGAAGGCGCCCCGCAGAGCAGCTCCGATCGCGACCAGGGCGAGCCCCACCGCAACCGCCCGGCGCGCGCCGACGCGGCTGACAAGGTAGGCACCCGGGATCGCACCGAGCGCCATCAATAGCACCGGCAGTGAGGTCAAGAGCCCGCCGGCGCTGTAGGTGAGCGAGAGCGCGCGGTGCAGGGCCGGCAGCGTGGGCGGGACGCCGAGGATGACGGTGCGCAGATTGACACCGACCAACCAGAGGAGGAGCAGAGTGAGAACGGGCCTTAGCGGACGCGCGCGACTAGAGACCGCCGACGGGTAGCTCCTCGATCAGCACCGTCGGACTGCCGCAGAAACCGCCGGCGAACATGAAGCGAAGGTCGTCGGCGACGGCCACCACCTTCTGCATCAGGGCGATGACATTGCCCGCCACCGTCAGCTCCTTGACCGGCCGGGTCAGGTGGCCGTTCTCGATCCAGTGGCCGGTGAGTCCTAGCGAAAACTCCCCGGAAACGGGGTTGACCGTGTTCAAGCCAGTCAGCTGCGAGACATGCAGCCCGTTGCTGACGCGGGTCAGCAGCGCCTCCCGCGAAAGATTGCCGGGCTTGAGCACCAGGTTCGAGACGCCCACCTCGGGCACGCTCTTGTAGGAGCGTACGGCGCTCCCGGTCGACTGGCTTTTGCTGCGCATCGCCGTGTAGGTGTTGTGGAGATAGCCCTTGAGGACGCCCGCGGCGATCAGCTCGGTGCGGGCGGCCGGCACACCCTCGCCGTCGAACGGCCGACTCGCCAGGCCTTCGGGAAGACGCGGGTCGTCGGTGATGGTCACGATCGCCGCGGCCACCTGCTCGCCGACCTTCCCGGCCAGCAACGAGCGCCGCTTGATCACGGCATCCGCGCTGAAAGAGCTGGCGAGCACACCGAGGATCATCGCGGCGGCGTGCGGATGCAGCACGACCGGGACGCTCGCCGTTGGCACCGGACGCGCGCCCAGCAGGCCCGCCGCGTTCTCCACGGCCTCCTTCACCACCCCGGCCAGATCCAGCTTGTCCAGGTCGCGGCCATGCGTGAAGGCAAACCCGGATTGCATCTCGGTGTCCTGTTCGGCGATCGTCTCCAGCACGCCGTAGGCGACGGTCCGGTCGAAGGATGCCTCGAGCCCGCGGCTGTTGTAGATCTCGACCTGGCCGCTGCCATCGCTGTAGATCGCATCGCTGACTCGGCGGACGCGCGCATCGAGCGAGGTCGCGCGCCGTTCCATCTCGAGTGCGAAGTCGATCTTTCGTTGCGGGTCGACACCGAGGAGCGCCGGTGACGCGAGCCCACCCAGCGGGTCGAAGGGCCGGGTGTCCGGCAACACATTGGCGTCGTCGGCGTGGTTGTAGCGCCCATTGAGGAGCGCCTCATCCACCAGGCTGTCGAGCGCCGCGGGCTCGAAGTCGGAGGTGTACGAAAAGCCAACGCGCTGTTCACGAAAGGTGCGAAGCCCGATCCCACGGCTTTCCGCTGACACCAGGGACTCGATCTCACCCTTGTAAACCCGGACGGTGAACTCGGTGCCGCGCGAGATGTACAGCTCGGCGTCCTCCGCCCCGTGCGCTTTGCAGCGCGCCAGGACGCTTTCGCCGATCGGGTTCACTGCCGCATAGCGCCGCCGGGTACCACCCCGGTGCCGCCGACGGTGAGTTCCGAGATGCGGATGGTTGGCTGGCCAACGGACACCGGGACGCCCTGACCTTCCTTGCCGCAGGTGCCGGGGGCAAGCTTGAGGTCGTTTGCGACCATGTCGATCTTGTGCAGGGCGCGCGGCCCGTTGCCGACGATCGTCGCGCCGCGCACCGGCCGGCCGATGCGGCCGCCCTCGATCAAGTAGCCCTCGGTGACCGCGAAGACGAAGTCACCGCTCGTGACATCGACCTGCCCGGCACCGAGTTTCTTGGCGTAGAGCCCCCGCGGTGTGGCCGCGATGATGTCCTCCACCGTGTGCGCGCCGGCGGCGATGAAGGTGTTGGTCATCCGCGGGATCGGCAGGTGCTGGTAGGACTGGCGACGACCATTCCCGGTGACCGGGTGGTGTTGCTGACCGGCCCGGAGCCGGTCGTACATGTAACTGACGAGGACGCCGTCCTGGATGAGGACATTGCGGCGGGTCGGCACGCCTTCGTCGTCGACGGTCAAGGTTCCCCAGCGGCTGGGCATCGTGCCGTCATCGATGGCCGTGACGATCGGGCTCGCGACCGCCTGGCCGATCTTGCCGGTGAAGACGGTCGATCCCTTGCCGACGAAGTCCGCTTCGAGCCCGTGCCCGCACGCTTCGTGGAAGAGAACCCCACCGAACTCGTTACCGATGATCACCGCCATCTGACCGGCGGGCGACGGCGCGGCATCGAGCAGGGCGACCGCGCGCTCGGCGGCGGCACGAGCATACTCGGCCGCCGAGGTGTCGTCGAAGAATTCGAAGCCGCGCTGCATGCCGGGCGCTTCCATCGCGGTTTGGATCTCGCCGTTGCGCTCGGCAACAGCGTGCACCATGAGGCGGACGCGGGTGCGGGAATCGGCATGATGGATGCCCTCCGAGGTGGCGACCAGCACCTCCTGCGAACTCTGGCCGTAGCCGACCGCAACCTGTTTGACAGCGCCGCTCACCGCTCGGGCCGCCTGATCGGCTTCGAGCAACAGTTCGATCTTCGCCTCCGCCCCGACGGTGTCCGGCGGCACCTCGATCCGCTGCAGATTTTTCGGCGTCCCGGTCAACTCGCCGAAAGCAAACTTCCCACCGCCGCGCCGCCCGATCTGCGCCGCCAGGTCGGCGGTCTTGAGCAGGCCGTCTTCCGAGAGATCCTCGGTGTACACGTAGCTGACGGTTCCCTGGTGGATGATGCGTAACCCGGCGCCCAGGTCATTGCCGGAGCTGACCCGCTGCACCTTGCTCTCCTCGACACTGATCGACTGATTGCGCTTGCGCTCGACGAAGAGCTCGACGAAATCGGCGCCAGACCGCAGCGCGCGCTTGATCACGCTGTCCACGAGAGACTGCTCGAGCAGGGGCATCTCGATGAGTGTACCGGCCTTAAGGCATTTTCCCTCCCCCGCTTGCGGGGGAGGGTTACGGTGGGGGATTGGCCATCGGTTCGCGGACCCGCAGGATCACCCACAGCCCGAGCAGCGTCAGCACCCCGGCCGTGGCGATGAAGATCGAGGGATAGCCGAAGCTGGCCGCCAGCGTCGCTCCGAGCAGCGGCCCGATCGCGTTGCCGACCGCGGTCGCGCTGCTGGTCAGCCCATAGGCCGAGCCGCGAAGCGCGGGCGGTGTCGAGAGACCCACGATGGCATTGGTCGCCGGGATCAGCACACCGAAAAAGATGCCGAGCCCGGCGCGCAACAACAGAAACTGGCCGATGTTCTTCACGAAAGCCTGCGGCAGAAAGAAGAGGGCGGCACCGAAGCAGGCAAGAATCAGGATCCGCCGGTAGCCGGAGCGATCGACGAGGCGGCTGTAGAAGAGCGCGGCAAGCGCGCTGCAGACCGCCGTCGCTCCGAACGCCAGGCCGGCGTAGAGCTTGACCGGGTCCGTAGCCGACGAGAGACGCTCGACGAACAACGGCAGGATGGGGAAGACGATGGCCGAGCTCAGCTGGACCAGGAGCAGCGTCACCATCAGGGGCATCAGGATCGGCGAGCGCAGCCCGATGCCCACCGTCTTGAAGAAGCCCGGCCGCTTCATCATCGACGGCGGCGTGAAATGCTCGTGGACGAACTGCCAGACGAAGATCCCGGCGATCGCCAGCATCGCCCCGGCGACGAAGAACGTCCCGCGGATGCCAACGGCCTGGGCGATCAGACCGCCGAGCACCGGGCCGGCCGAGATGCCCACGTAGACGCTGGTCTGGAGCAGCCCCATGCTCCAGGCGAGCCGCTCGCGCGGCACGATGCCCGCCACCAACGCGGTCGCTGCGGCGATCGTGCCGGTGAACACGCCCTGGAGGATGCGCAGGACGAGGAACTGCTCCACGTTTTGCACCAGCCCCATCAGGGCGATGATCAGCCCGCCGATCAGCATCGAGCGCAGCACCATGAGCTTGCGGCCGTGCCGGTCCGCAAGGGCGCCCCAGATCGGGCTGAAGATGGCGAGCGAAATGCCGGTGCTGGCGACCAGCGCGCCCGACCAGAAGACCACCGCGCTGTCCGGCCTGACCCCAATTTCCTTGAGGTAGAGCGGGAGAAACGGCAGCACGAATCCGAAGGCGAGCATGGCGGTCGCCTGCGCGACACAGGTGACGTAGAGGCTGGTTCGCCAGCTGGGACTCAGCAGGCCGGACACATGACTCGGCGGAGCCGGGATCAACCGAGGCCGAAATTTCACGTCAGCCTCGTCGCGTCAGGGTTAGTGAGACCGCGGGTTAGCCGGCGCCCTTCGCGTAGCTATGAAGTCCGACGATCCACAGGTTGACGGCGTAGAGCGTGATCATGATCGAGATGAAGCCCGCCGTCGCGATCAGCGCCGTGCGCCGCCCGCGCCAGACGCGAAGACTATGCGAGTGCAGGTAGATCGCGTAGATGATCCAGGTGATGGCCGCCCAGGTCTCCTTCGGGTCCCAACCCCACCAGCGGCCCCACGCGTGCTCGCCCCAGATGGCACCGGCCATCGTGCCGAATGTCCAGATGGGAAAGCCGAGCAAGATGGCGCGGAAGGTCAACCGGTCGAGCGTTTCCAGCGAGGGCAGACGGGCGGCGATCGCTGAGCCGTTCAACCACGACTTCACGCTGGCGCTGCGGTCCTTGACCAGGTAGAGCGCGGCGAAGACGAAGCTTAAGACCAGGATGCCGGAGGAGGCCATCATGCTGGAGACATGGATCTTGAGCCAGTAGCTCTGCAAGGCCGGCACCAGCGGCTCGGGTGACTGGTAGAGGCCGTAGCCGATCCCCATCAGGGCGACGACCACGAAGAGGGCGACACCGCCACCCAGCGACGCCACCGGCCAGCGGATCGTCATCAGCAAGAAGACCGTGACCGCGACCAGCGACAGCATTGAGCTGTACTCGTACATGTTGGCGAGCGGGTAGTGGCCATCCGCAAAGCCGCGCGTGACGATCGCGCCAAGGTGGAGCACCGCGCCCGGGCCGACCAGCGCGATCCCGACCCAGCGCAGCGCCTCGGTGCGGTACGCGAAGAAGGCGAAATAGAAGAACATGCCGCCGACGTAGAGGCCCATCGCGGCGAAATACAGGTGCAGCGACAGATCGGCCACGTTGCCCCGAGCGAGATCGCCGCGCACGAGGGTGAAGGCGAGCAGGTAAAAAGCGAGCGGGACGAACCGCCAGAGGACGGGCCCGCGCCGTCGGGCGGCGGTTGTCGCCGCGGTCACCGGTTCGTTGACTGTGATCCGGGCCATCTCAGACCCCGGCCTTCGCCGCGACCTTACCGCCGGACGCGACCAGGGTCAGCGGAATCATCTGCATCGCGTCGTCGCGGAAGCGCACCCGCTGGAAAGTGATGCAGTTGACAGGGCAATGGTCTTCGCAGATCCGGCAGTTCGTGCAGCGGTCGTAGTTGACGAGGATCTTGCCGGATTTGCCACCGAACTCCTCGCCGAGCACCGTGTTGCAGATCTCGACGAAGCCACCGCTCGAGGTGTCGCGGTTTTCGCCGGCGACGACGACGTCCAGCGCCTTCTCGGGGCAGACGTCGTCGCAGGCCCCGCAGAGGATGCACGTCGACTCGTCGACATGGTGGACGGTGTCGCACTGGAAGCAGCGCAGTGCGGCCGTGATCGCCTGCTCATCGTTCCAGGGCAGTTCCACCGGCGTCATGTCCATGCGCTTCTCGGCCGGGAGGATCGGCGGCTCCTCGCGCAGGTAATAATCCGCCTCTCGGTGGTCGTCGGTCGATTCGATGACGGTCAGCGGCTTGGCATCGCGCGGAACTGAAGCCCCGATGAACTCGTTGATCGAGCGCGCGGCCCGGTGTCCCCAGGCGACGGCGTCGACGATGAACGAGGGTCCCTGGACACAGTCCCCGCCGGCGAACAGCTTCGCCACCTTGGTGTGCGCGCCGGTGTCGGCCTCCAACAATTTGCGTGGCGTCAATGGCACGCCCTGGTCCTGGGGGAAGTCCATGATCTGGCCGGACGCGAAGATCGCATACCGGCAGGGGATCACATGCTCGGTCCCCGGCAGTTTCTGCACGGTGTTGATCAGCAGCTTGCCACTCTCCGGATCGAACTCCAGCTTGTTCTCGTCGACCCGGATGAACTCGACGCCGTTGACGTGGCCGCTCGAATCCGCCTTGATCGCGTTCACGATGACACCGGTGTGCAGCGTCAACCCGATCTCGCGGGCTTCTACCAGCTCGTTGCCGAAGGCGGGCAGCCGGTCGGCGGGTTCGATCGACACCATCCACACCTTGCGGGCCCCACTCTTGATCGAGGTCTGGGCGGCATCGGTGGCCACCGCGCCACCGCCGATGACGACCACGTCGCCGCCACGCGGGAAATTGTCCGGGACAATGTCGTACGACCGTACCCGCAGGAATTCCATGGCCGAGATCACCTCGGGCAAATCGGAGCCGGGCACCGGGAGGATACGTCCGGTCATCATGCCGACCGAGATGAAGACGGCGTCGTAGTCGTTGAGCAGCTGCTCGACCTTGATGTCTTTGCCCACGTTCGCGCTGAGGTGGACGTTGACGCCCATGTCAACGATCATCTGGATCTCCCAGAGCAGCTGGTCGTGATCGAAACGGAAGTGCGGGATGCTGGCCGAGAGCAAGCCTCCGAGCTTGGCTTCTCGCTCGTAGAGATCGACCCCGTATCCCATGAGGCGGAGGTCCTGCACCGCGGTCATCCCCGCCGGCCCGGAACCGACGACGGCGACCCGCTTGCCATTCTCCGGCGCGCGCTGCCAATCGATACGTACCCGGCGAGCCCAGGCGTAGTCCGTGGCAAAGCGCTTGAGCGATTTGATCGAGACCGCGTTCTCCGGTCCCTGCACCCAGCCACGCTTGCAGTCGGTCTCGCAGGGATGGTTGCAGAGGCGGCCGAGCATCGATGGAAACGGGTTGGTCTCATGGATCACGAGCCAGGAGTCGAGATAGCGGCCCTGCGAGACGTAGTCGACGTAAGCGGCGATGTCCTGGTGAATCGGACAGGCGCGCTGGCAGGGCGAGACGGGGACGTTGAGGCCGAGGTCCCGGCGGCCGACGAACACCTTGTTTGAGGCCGTGTCGGTCGTCGTCTTGCCGATCTCCTCGAGGACCTCGTGGGCGCTGACCACGCCCACCGTCTTCGACGTCTTCTTGAAGAGTGGACCCTCATCTTCCGTCATGAGCACGACCGGCGTGTCCTCTCGGTACATGATGTCAGCGCCGGACTCCAGCGAGTCGGCGACATTGCGTCCTGGCAGCGGCCGGCGCATGTACTGCTCAACTGGCCCAGCGCCGTCGGTGAACGCCGCGAGGGCCTCGCGATGCCCGAACAGGCCGACGAAGACGCCGTTCTTCACCACCAGCAGCGCGTCGGCATACGAGGCAGCCAGCTGCTTGACCGCGTCGGCGGCACTTACCTCGGCCGAGCAGGTCGGTCCCAGTGGCTGGAGGACTCTGCTAAGCGTCGGCATCAGGCGGCCGCCATGGCGAGGGCGACGTCGCGCGCCGTCAGGGCGCCGACCGGCATGCCGGCAGGAGTGGTCACCAGAATCACCTGCCGCCCGCTTTCACGCAGCAGACGCACCGCTTCCGCGAGCGGTGCTTCGGGACGCACCTCCGGCAGAGGGGTGCGCACGATGTCGGCCGCGCGGGCGCCCAGCTGGGCCCTGACATAACGCTGCAGGATGTCCAAATAGGACACGTAGCCCAGGCTTCGCTGGTCGACGATCACGGGCAGCTCGTAGACCCGGTTCTGCGCCATCATCCTGGCCGCCTGGGCGAGGCTGGTGCTGGGGAAGCAGAACGCGAACTGGCCGGACATTGCCTGCTCGACCGTGCGCGCGTCCCGGAGCGCCGTGGGCATCGCTCGAAATTATAGGTGGGCACTCCATCTCAGCCGCCCGTCATCCTCCCGGCAGTCGACTGTAACGACGGCGTGACGGGTCCGGAGGCAGTCGCTCGTTATACCAGACGGAGTTGGCCAAGAACATCGCGCCGTCCTCGACGTCTGATCTGGACCTGCCCCGCAATCTGGGCGGGTTCCGCGCCCGCATCCATGTCCCATACCGCAGCGGCATCTACCGCGTGATCCGCATGTTCGGCATGGTCACCCTGCTCGCCTCGTCCCTCGGGCTGCTGGCCGCGGTGGCCGGCCTTCCCATCAACTGGTTGAGCATGCTGCTCGCCCTGCTCGCCAGCCTGATCCTGATCGGCTTCAGCGTGCGGCCGAGTCTCCGCAAGCCTAAGTTTTAGTCCGGCTGCAATAGCCGCAGCACCGCCGCGGACATGACCTGAAAGCCGACGGACAAGCACCGCTCATCGATCCGGAACTCCGGCGTGTGATGGACAACCGGCGGTCCCTCGGGTGCCCCGCCCAGCATGAAGAAGCAACCGGGGCGCTCTTCGAGGAAGTAGGCAAAGTCCTCCCCCACCATCAGCGGCTCTAACGTCACCACCGCCTCCTTGCCCAGGACGCTGGTCGCGGCCTCACGAACCAGGGTCGCGATCGCTGGATCGTTGACAACCGGTGGCGTTCCCGAGTTGTGCTCGAATTCACTGCTGCCTCGCATGGCGCTGGAAATCCCCTCGGCCACCTGCGCGATGCGCGACAGGAGGCGCGCCCGAAGCTCCGCATCGAAGGTGCGCAATGTACCCTGCATCACGACCTCACCCGCTACGATGTTAGCGGCGGTTCCGCCGTGGATACTGCCGAGGGTGATCACGGCGGGGGCCAGCGGAGGCGTCTCTCGGCTCACGAGCGTCTGCAATGCCACTACCACCTCCGCGGCGATGACGACCGCATCGATCGTCAGATGGGGCTGGGCCCCGTGACCGCCTCGTCCGCGAATGGTCAGCGTGAACATATCCGCGCTCGCCATCACGATGCCGCGAGGCACCGCGACCTGACCGGTCGGCAGCCCTGACCACACGTGCAGACCGACCACGCGGTCGATGCCGTTAAGGACCCCCGCGTCAATCATCGGCTTGGCGCCGCCTGCCTGCTCCTCGGCCGGCTGGAACGCGAAACGAACCATCCCTGGTAGCTCATGCCGCCGATCCGCGAGCCAGCGGGCGAGCTCCAACGCGATCGACATGTGGACGTCGTGGCCGCAGGCATGCATCACCCCAACGTGCCTCGAGCGGAAGGGCACATCCACCGTTTCCGTCAGCGGCAGGCCATCCATGTCGGCCCGGACCAACACCGAGCGCCCCGGCCGCTCCCCATGGATCTCGGCTACGACGCCCGTGCCGCCGACCCCCCGCGTCAGCTTGTCGACCCCGAGCGCCTCCAGCCGCTCAGCGATGTAGTGCGCCGTCTCATCCTCCTTGAAGCTCAGCTCGGGAGAGGCGTGCAGGTCGCGTCGATGGGTGATGAGGTGCTGCGTGGTGGCGGCGTCAACTTCACGCACAGCGGGCGGCGGCTTCGAGGCCATCGAAAGCATTCTGTCAAACTGAATTCGATGCCGCGTTCGCTCGCCGAGTACCAGCGAAAACGCGATTTCAGCAAGACGCCCGAGCCCAAGGGCACCCCGGAGCCCAGCGGGCAGAACCGCTTCGTCGTCCAGAAGCACTGGGCGACGCGACTTCATTACGACTTCCGGCTGGAGATGGATGGGGTGCTGGTCAGTTGGGCCATTCCCAAAGGCCCGACCCTGAACCCGGTCGAGAAGCGCCTGGCGGCCCACGTGGAAGACCACCCGGTCAGCTACTACGACTTCGAGGGCACCATTCCCAAGGGTGAGTACGGCGGGGGCACCGTGATGATCTGGGACTGGGGCACCTTCGAGCTGGAAGAGTCCACCCCGGCTGAATCGCTGCGGCGGGGCGAAGTGAAGTTCCGCCTCAGCGGCGTGCGCCTTTGCGGCCGCTACGCGCTGGTCCGGACCCGATCGGAAAAGGACTGGCTCCTGATCAAGAAGAAGGACGAATGCGCCGATCCGGGCTTCGACATCGAGAAATTCGACACGTCGGTGAAGACAGGGCGGACAAAGGAAGAAGTCGAGCAAGGGAAGGACGCGGTCTGGTCGAGCCGCCGCGCCGAAGGCGAAGGCGGCCTGATCAACCTCGCGAACGCGGAAAAGGGCCCGATGCCGAAAAGCCTGGACCCGATGAAGGCGGAGCTCTTCGAGAAGGCTTTCGATGACGAGCACTGGCTGTTCGAAGTCAAGTGGGACGGGATCCGCCTGATCAGCTTCATCGACGGGGGCAAGGTCCGCTTACAAACCCGTGCCGGCCGATGGGTCGACGATGAGTATCCGCAGCTGCAGGCCGTCGCCGGACTCGTCAGCGCCCGCCAGGCGATTCTCGACGGCGAGATCGTCGCCCTGGACGACGAAGGCCGGCCGTCCTTCCAGCTGCTGCAGAACCGCGGGACTGAAGAGCACCCGATGCAGTACGTTGTCTTCGACATCGTCTACCTGGACGGCCAGCGGCTCTTCAAGGTGCCGCTCGAGGACCGCAAGCGGCTGCTGCGGAACGTGATGCGTGATACGTCGCTCCTCAAGTTTTCCGAGCATGTGATCGGTGAGGGCACGGCCTTCTTCAAGGCCGCCAAGGAGAATCACCTGGAGGGCATCGTAGCCAAGCGGCGTGACAGCCCCTACCAGCCGGGCGCACGCAGCGGTGCCTGGCGGAAGATCAAGGCCATCCTTCAGCAAGAAGTCGTCATCGGCGGCTTCACCGCACCGCGGAACAGCCGCAAGCATTTCGGTGCTCTCCTGGTCGGCGTCTACGAGGACGGCAGGTTCGTCTACACCGGCCACGTCGGGGGCGGCTTCGACGAACGGACCCTCGCTGAGCTCAACAAGCTGATGAAGCCGCTGATCGTCAAGACACCGCCGTTCGGCGGACCGCCGCCTCATGCCAACGAGAAACCGACGTGGGTGAAACCGCAGTTGGTCGTGGAGGTCAAATTCACCGAGTGGACGCGCGACGGCGTCATGCGGCAGCCCGTCTTCCTTGGACCGCGCGACGACGTCGATCCGCGCGAGGTCCGCCGCGAACTGCCCGGCGACACGGCCCCTGAAACATCGCGGGCCAAAGCCATCGCCGGTGCTGCGGCCCGACCCGCGGCGAAAGGCGCAACGCAGCGCGCCCGCGTCGCGAAGAAGACATCAACACCGGCGGCGCGCCCCAGCGTGGCCTCACCCCGGAAGGCCACCGTGACCGACATCCCCGACACGCCGCTGAGCCGGGCGGCCGCCCAGATTGCCAGGCAGCTCGGCACCAAGATTCGCGGGGCGACCGCCTCCGAGTTGAAAGCGCTCGACGCCATTGCGAAAGAGGGAAATTGGGAAATCGGCGGCCGGGTCGTCCATCTCACCAACCTCGACAAAGTGCTCTTCCCGGAGGACAAGTACACCAAGCGCGACCTGATCCGCTACTACGTCCAGGTGGCGCCCGTCATGATCCCTCACTACCAAGACCGCCCCCTCTCGATGAACCCGCACCCCGACGGCATCCACGGCAAGAGCTATTGGGTCAAGGACAAGCCGGCCTACGCCCCCGACTGGATTCCCACCTTCCGCTACCAGGACCAGAAGAGCCTCAAAGACTGGATCCTCATCGAGGAAGTCGCAACGCTGGCCTGGCTCGCAAACCACGCGGTGATCGACATGCATCCCTGGTACTCGCGGTTCGACAAACCGGAATACCCCGATTGGTCCGTGGTGGACCTGGACCCCGCCGAGGGCGCGACGTTCAAAGACATCATCGCTGTGGCGAAAGTGCTCAAAAGCGCGCTCGATCACCTCCAGCTCAAAGCGGTGCTCAAGACCACCGGCCAGACCGGACTGCACATCTATATCCCGATCGAGCGCCGCTACACGCTGGAAGAAAGCCGTAACTTCGTCGCCAAGCTGGCGCACATGATTGCGGAGCTGATGCCGGACAAGGTGACCGAGATCTGGGAGGTCAAGCGTCGCACCGGCAAGATCAGGATCGACTACACGCAGAACGTCATCAACAAGACGCTGGCCGGTCCGTACTCGGTGCGGCCGGCGATCCACGCGCCGGTGTCGACTGCGATCGCGTGGAAAGAGCTCGATGATCCTCGCCTGCGCCCCGACAAGTGGACGATCAAAACCATCGGCGATCGGCTGCTCGAGGTGGGCGATCTTTTTCACGACGCGCTGACCCTGCGGCAACGTCTGCCGGCGATCTGACCGGTGGCCGACGACCACGAGCTTCCGTCCGACCTTCCCGAAGTCCAGGCTTTCGTCGACGCCTGGATCAAACAACGCGGACACTACTGGTCGCCGCTGTCGCAGTACGCGCGGCTGGCGGAGGAGGTCGGCGAACTCGGACGCGAGCTGAACTTCCGATTCGGCGACAAGCCACGTGGAGCAAAGGATGCCGACGGCTCCATCGCCGATGAGCTTGGTGATGTGCTGTTCATCGTCATCCTGCTTGCAAATTACCTGGGGATCGACCTCGCGTCGGCGCTGTCGGCGACGCTCGAAAAGTACAACAGCCGAGCTCAGCCGTAACATCCTGCACCACTTTTCCACAGGACTTATGCACGCTCTGTTAGCAGTTGGTGGAAAAAGGCACGCAACAAATGTTCCGTCTGGACGGTTCAAACCGCGGGTCGTATTTTTATGTCCCCGATCAAGTTAGCGGGCTACGTCGAGAAGAGTGTCGTCAGGGTGGGAAAGAAACCGGGAAGGCTTGGTGGATAACTGCAACCGTGTGCGCGTTGGCCGTCCTTGACACCGGCGCAGGGCGGCGGTATGATGCGGCAAACCTATATCTTGTGCTGGATCGGATCGTCAAGCCCCATATTTAGGGGGAGGTAGGCGAACCAAGGCTCACGCGTGAAAGGGGAACTACCGGCGGCGGCAGACGCCGGACGGCGCGCAGTGTGCCGGCGCTCGTTTGTGAGCTAGGGGGAGACCATGCTCAGGAACACGCTCAGGATGATCAACCAGCAGGACCAATGGTTCAACCAGCTACGCCGCGAAGAGTCGGCACGCCGGACGCTTCGGTACTCGCTCTACCAGGCACTGGAACAGGTGGAACGCTTGCTCGAGAGCGACATGATGGAAGTCCCGATCGAAATGCAGGCCCGCTTGCGCCAGATCGTCGAAGCCGTCGATCCCCAGCTCGCCTACCGCATGGACCAATCCGGCCCCAGCGCCCTTGACATCCAGGACATCATCTTCGAGGCGCAGGACCGCCTCATCAAGCAGGTCCGCACCTAACGGTTTAACCTCGAACGCCTCGCCTCCTGCAGTGGCGCCCGGGAGTAATCCCGGGTGTCATTGCGTCTAGGCCATGAAACCGAGGACGCCGTTGGTCACCCGCCGGCTGCGCCTGGAACCCGTAGAGGGCCGCCACGCCGAGGGTCTCTATCAGGCCGCCCGCGCATCGAGGGCGGAGCTGTTGCCCTGGATGCCGTGGGCCACCGACATCACGCTGGAAGGCAACCAGCACTACGCGACCGATGCTGGGCGCTGGTGGGAGGACGGTGAGGAGTTCCATTTCGCCGTCATGGAAGAAAACCTCGTCCTCGGCGTGATGGGCTTGAATCGCAACCCCGACGGGAGCGCCGAGCTGCATTACTGGATCCGGTCGGATCGCTCCGGCCGCGGCTACACCACCGAGGCGGGCGAGCGGATCCTCCGCTGGGGCGCTGACGAGCTCGGCCTTGAATCCTTCACACTCTGGGCCGGTGTCGAGAACCGCGCCAGCCGCCGAGTCGCGGAGAAGCTCGGCTTTCGCGACACTGGGCCGCTGCCCGACCTGATGAATGGTGGTCTCGGCTCTTTTCGCGCGCAGGGTTATGAACGATCCGCGACAGCCACGACCTGACCTGGATTGATGTAAAACCAGTGCATGAGTGACGGGATCGAAGTCTGGGACCTCTGGTTGCCGGGACCGGGTGCGACGGGGCTGTCCTTTGCTCGCAGCCGCATCAGTGAGAAAGATGCCGGCGACCGCGTTCTGGTTCACGCGGCCCCAACAAAGTTACAGGTGACGGTTCGGGACGCGAGCGGCAACGTGCTGGCGAGCGGCAACGGACTGGAGCGCCACCAGCCCGGACCGATGAGTTTTCTCGTTCGGCACGGTGCCACCATCACGCTCGAAGACGGCTGGCCGACCGAGCAGGACATCGGCCGGGTCGTCCTCCTCCCGGGCGGCGAGGCCGGGATCCTCAAGAGCTGGTGGAACGCGGACGACCGCAAGGAGTGGCGCTGGCAGCTCGAGTTCTATAACCAGATTCGCAGCTAACCAGTCTGATCGGCTACGCCTGGACGAAATAGGAGCGACAGGCGAGGTCGATAAGGTCTGGTTCCAGCCGCGACGGGCGCCCCAGAAAGTACGCCACCTCGTCGAGCTGGTTGAGGATGTCGCGCGGCTGACATCCCCGCATCGGCCGCTTGAAGGGCTTGTAATACCGGTCGAGCACGTACTGGTAGCCGACCTCGTTGAAGACGATCTCGAACTCCTTGCATGCCCGCTCGAAGATCTGCCGGAATTCGACCGCGGTCGGGTCGGGGACGTGGATCTTATAGCGCACCCGCCGGAGAAACGCCTCGTCGACGAGTGATCCCGGTTCGAGGTTGGTACTGAACACCACCATGGCTTCGAACGGGGCGCCGACCGCCATGCCGGCGCCGGCGAGCGTCAGGTAGTCGATGCGTCGCTCGAGGGCGACGATCAGCCGGTTCAGCAAGGCGCGGGGCGATGAGTCCTGGCGCCCGAAGTCATCGAGCAGGAAGATGCCCCCATTGGCTTTGAGATGGATCGGCGCTTCGTAGTACCGCATCAGCGGGTCGAATGAGGGGGACAGCTGCGCCGTCGTCAGCTCGCCGCCGGCTTTGACGAAGGGCCGCTTGACCAGCACCCAGCGCGGGTCGAAGTTCACCGGCATCTGCCGCACGATGCGCTGGTGGTGGAGCGGGTCGTAAAGGCGCATCACCTGGCCCTCGATGTCGATCGCATAGGGGATGAAGATCGGCTCACCCAGGAGCTCGGCGCAGGCTTCGGCGATGGTGGTCTTCCCGTTGCCCGGCGCGCCGTAAAGAAATAGTGGCGCTCGGGCGTTGACCGGAGGACCGAGCTGAACCAGCAGGTCCGGGCTGAGCGTGAGGTGCTGCAGCGCCCGGGTCAACCAGGCCGCGGTCACGTCAGCCTGGCTGACCTGGGCGCGGACTGACACGTCGTACTGCGCGAAGGGCACCGGTGCCGGACCAACGTAGTGGTCGCGCGCCAGCACGTCTCGAGCGCGGAGCCGCCCCGGGTCGGTGATCAGGTACCCGAGCGTCTCCCCGAAGTCATGGCTCTGGGACGGTCCCGCCATCCGGCCGATGGTCTGTGCCCAGCCCTGCTCCACGAGGCTCTGGATCGCCGGCGTCACGGTTTGATAGGGCAGGCACAATGCCGCCGCCCAGTCCTTGGCCGACATGGGCGACTTGAAATAGATGTGTTTCAGGAGGAGGTCGGCCAGCCGCGCCACTGGGAGTCCAGAATCTTCGGTCCGTGCCGGGGCGATCGGGAAGAACTCCGGGGCGGTGGCTTGAGGCGGTGGCTGAATGGCCATTAGCAAGGAGGCCGCCGGCTGGGCGGCTCTCCAGAGCAACCTGTAGCCGCTCGACTTTCTTGCGAGATCGAACTCAGGCGTCGAGGGCCGGTCGGGGTCCGAAATAACGTTCCACGGTCAGGCCGTGGTGCTCCAGCTCGGCCCGCGCCAGGGGCTCGAACCGCCGCAGATACCAGTCCTCAGCCGGGTTGTGCGAGTAGGCGAGTAGCTGGTTGTAGGGAAGCGTGTAGATCGCCCGGCCGGCCAGGATCTCCATCATCTGGGAGGTCAGCTCCGGCTGGGCGAGGGCCCGCCGCAACGTCACGTGGATCCCGCGCATGTCGGCGATCAGCCGCAGCCGGCGCGGCAGGAAGATGGCCAGGGCAAACACCAGGGGGACCGTCGTGACGATGATCGCCAGGATGAGCGCCAGAAGGTGGATGCCGTGAGAGCCCGCCATGCCGGCCGAGATCAAGGAATCGCCGGAATGGGTCTTGAGCGCCTCCGCCGTGCGGTGCAGGAAATCGGAGAGGTAGGGCACGTTATTCGGGATCCCTTGCTCGAAGGACAGGATCCAGCTATCGAACGTTTTGCCGGCATTGATTACGCCCTGGGCGAGGGCGTCCAGCTGCAGGACCAGATTGTTCACCCACAGGCCCGCCCGAACACACAGGTAAATCCACGCGACCATCACGAGGTCGGCGAGCATCCAAGCGAAGCGACGGCCGTAGACATCGGGGTACAGGCGCATGAGACTCACCCCTTGAGGTACTGGAAGAAGAACGTCAAAGACGCTGACAGACTAGCGCGGTTTTCGGGGCAAATGCCGCTCCTCCATCACCGTGCGCGCTCGGTGATGCAGACTCCACGCCCAGCAGAGCGCCGCTAAACCGAAGCTGGCGGCTGCAGCCGCGAGGAGGGGCACATCGAACCACACCCAGGCGATGGTGGTGGCGGCCAGGCCCCCAAAGAGGATGAAGCAGATAGCCTGGAACCATAGCCGCGCGGGCGGCGCAACCATATCGAAGAGATCCTCACTCCACTCTGTGCGGGTCACTGAGCGCATCCATGACCCCGAGTGCCGGTGCACACCAAGCGCGCCGAGAAACACGACCAAGCCGCCAAGCACGGCGAACACCGTGCTCAGGCTCGCGATGCCGAGCTGCCGGCCCGGTTCGTCGTCGGTGGGCAGGTCGCCGGCGCCGGGGACGTGGATGAGGGCGACCCGACCCTTCCAGAACCTGACCGAGACCGGCTCACCGGGTGTCAGATGGTAGAAGACGTCGCGGTGGGCGACCTGGGGACGCTGGCGACCGAACTCGTCGCTGAGCTCCACAACCCAGTTGCTGTTTCCACGCGGGCGAGGGTCGACATGTGTCGCGGTTACCACGGCACCCACCTCGGTCCAGCAGCCTGATCCGTTCGCGGTCGGCTGCTGGCAGGCTCCCGCCGGGCCGTACTCGATGGCGTCCGCAACCGACGCGGGCACCCACTTGAGCCCGGTCACGAGCCCGACCGTGAACACCACCGAGCCCAACACCAGTCCCGTGACCGGTTTCATTGCCGCGCGAGTCTACCGCGGCGCTTCGAGAGCTTCGAGGTACTCAATCACCTGGCGGGTGAGCTGGGTGGGCGTGGACGCGCCGGAGGTGACCCCGACGCGCGCCTTTCCCTGCAGCCACTCCGGCTTGATGTCCCTCGCAGTGTCCACCAGGTAGGCCGGCTTGTGCGCGAGCTCCTTGACCACCTGCACCAGGCGCTTGGAGTTCGAGCTCCGCTCGCTGCCGACGACGATCACGACGTCGCAGTCCTTCGCGGCCTCGACGGCCGCCTCCTGACGGTCCTGCGTTGCGCGGCAGATTTCGTTGTAGGCCTCCGTCTGCGGGTACTTCTCGCGGACTCGTTTGATCATCGCCGCCGTGTCCCAGATGCTCAACGTGGTCTGACAGGTGACCGCGATCTTCTCGTTCTTGAGGTCGAGCGCATCGACATCCTGCGGGTCCTGCACCAGGTGCACCCTGTCCGGCGCTTCACCGACGACGCCCTCCGGCTCCGGGTGACCACGGCGGCCGATGTAGACCACGTCGTAACCGCGTTCGACGAGGTCCTTGACGAGATCATGCGTGACGACGACATCGGAACAGGTCGCGTCCACCATGTTGAGACCGCGCTCCGCGGCCTTCGCCTTCACCGCGGGCGAGACGCCATGCGCGGTGAAAATCACGGTGCCGCCGTCGATCGTCTCCAGGCCCTCCAGGCGGTTGTCGCTGTCGACTAGCTCGATGCCGTTTTCCTGCAGCTCGTCGGTCACGTGCGTGTTGTGAACGAGGTAGCCGAGCATCCGGATCTTCTCGCCGGGACGGGCTTTGGCGGTCTGCTTGGCGGCACGGATCGCTTCCACGACGCCGTGGCAATATCCGCGCGGCGTGATCTTGAGGACGTCCACGCTTGGAGTCTACCCGTGGATCCGAGGCGCGAAGCTATCGAACGGTGACGAGAACGTTACGCCTCGGTCGGCGGCGGCGATTCCTTAACCAATGGTGATCGGACCGGTCGTGACGTTGAGGATCTTCAGAAACGCGAGGATGCTAATGGCGGCTAGCACCATGAGAAACCCGCCCACGACGTACGACGCGATCCGGTGACGGGTGAAGACCGCGAGGCCCAGCAGCAACAGGACGATGGCCACCAGGATGTTCGAGAAGTTAATGTCGGCTTTCAATGCTCACCTCCTTGTTGTTGAGCTTCAGGCTTCGGCCAATGCTCGGTCAAGGTCTGAGATCAGGTCGGCGACGTCCTCGATCCCGACCGAGACGCGAACCAGCCCATCCGCCACCCCGTGTGCTCGCCGTGTCTCCGCCGGGATGGAGGCATGCGTCATCGCCGCCGGCAGCTCGATCAGCGACTCCACGCCACCCAGGCTCTCGGCCAGTGTGAATAGCCGAGTCCGCTCGACAACGCGACGCGCCGGCTCGAGGCCACCCGTGACCTCGAAGGAGATCATGCCGCCGAAGCCGGACATCTGCCGCCGAGCCAGGTCCCGCTGCGGGTGGTCGGCCAACCCGGGATAGAAGACGCGCGCCACCTTGGGGTGATCGACCAAAAAGGCGGCGACCTGCCGGGCATTGTGCTCGTGCTCGCGCATGCGGATGGCGAGCGTCTTGACCCCGCGCAGCACCAGCCAGGCGTCCATCGGCCCCGGCACGCCGCCGACCGCGTTTTGGAGGAATGACAACCGCTCGAACAGGTCGTCCCGGTTCACCACCAGCGTGCCGCCGATCACATCGCTGTGCCCACCAAGG
This sequence comes from Candidatus Dormiibacterota bacterium, assembly GCA_035544955.1. Taxonomy (NCBI): domain Bacteria; kingdom Bacillati; phylum Candidatus Dormiibacterota; species Candidatus Dormiibacterota bacterium. The sequence continues at coordinate 115,816 of DASZZN010000018.1, read as the reverse complement.
TACTTGGTGGCGCTGTGCACCACGATGTCGGCGCCCAGCGACAAGGGACGCTGAAAGTAAGGGCTCATGAAGGTGTTGTCGACGACCAGCAGCGCCTGGCGCGCGTGCGCCAGCTTGCTGACCGCCTCGATGTCGACCAGCTTGAGGAGCGGATTGGTCGGCGATTCCACCCAGACGATCCGGGTGCGATCGGTCAGGGATTTCTCGACAGCCGTGAGGTCGGAGCCGTCTGCGAAGGAAAACGTGAGACCCATCGGCTCCAGCACCCGGCGGAACAGCCGGTAACTGCCGCCGTAAAGGTCGTCGACCGCGACCGTGTGGTCGCCCGGCTTGAGCAGCTGCATGATCGCCGCCTCCGCCGCCATGCCGGAGGCGAAGGCGAGCCCGTGGGCGCCGCCTTCCAGCGCGGCGATGCAGGTCTCGAGCGCGGCACGTGTTGGGTTCCCGGTCCGTGAGTACTCGTAACCGCGATGCTTGCCGAGGCCGTCCTGGGCGAAGGTCGAGGTTTGGTAGATGGGAACCACCACGGCGCCGGTCGCCGGGTCAGGAGCCTGGCCGGCGTGGATCGCGCGGGTTGCGAACCCGGGCCTACCTTCGGCGCTCAACGGGACGCGCGGGTGTGGGCCATGAACTCCAATAGATCGACGCGGGTGATGATCCCGACCGGCCGCTCGGCATCCATGACCACCAGGGCGGTGGTGCCACCGAGCAGAGCATTGAAGGCCTCGTCGACGTGTGCCCCGGCGGCGATGGTCGGAAAAGGGCCGTCCATCGCAGCGCCGACGGTGGTCTCGATCAAACCGGGATCACGGTACACCCGGTCGAGCAGGGTGCGTTCCTGGATGCTGCCGACCAGCCGGGTGCCGGGACCGCCGCCATCTTCGGTCACCGGCATCTGCGAGATGCCGTATTCCTGGAGAAGGTCGATGGCGCGGCCCACCTTCTCCTTCGATGACACCGTGATCAGCTCGGGGATCTCGCGCTCTCGCGTGGCAACCACGTCGTGGACGAGCTGGCGCGGGAAGCGTTCGAAGAAGCCGTTCTGGCGCATCCACTCGTCGTTGTAGATCTTGCTCAGGTTGTTCCGACCGGTGTCGGGCAGGATGACGACCATCAGCGTCTTCTCGTCGAGCTCGCGCGCCACCTCCATCGCCGCTTTCATGGCGGTGCCCGAGGAGCCGCCCACCAGGATCCCCTCTTCTCGTGTGATGCGCCGGGCGGTCAGGAAGGAGTCGCGGTCGTTGACCTGGACGATGCGATCGATCAGCTTCAGGTCGATGGTGCCGGGAATGAAGTCTTCGCCGATCCCCTCGACCTTGTAGGGCTTGATGGTGGTGCCGGAGTAGAGCGATCCCTCCGGGTCGGCGCCCACCGTCATCACCGACGGCTTCTTTTCCTTGAGAAAGCGGGCCACGCCCGTCATGGTCCCGCCCGTCCCCAGGCCGCCCACCACCACGTCGACCTTGCCGTCCGTCTGCTCCCAGATTTCCGGACCAGTGGTTTCATAGTGAGACTGCGGGTTGGCCTGATTGAAATACTGGTTCGGCTGAAAGGCGCCCGGGATCTCGTGGCTCAACCGTTCGGCCACCGAGTAGTAGCTTTCAGGCGACTCGCGGGGAACGGCGGTCGGACAGACGACGACCTCCGCGCCGTAGGCGCGCAGCAGCGCGATCTTCTCCGGTGATTGCTTGTCGGCCATCACGAAGATCATTCGGTAGCCCTTGAGGGCCGCCGCGATGGCGAGAGCGTGGCCGGTATTGCCGGAGGTCGGCTCGACGATCGTGCCACCCGGCTTTAGCAGTCCGCGCCGCTCGGCATCATCGATCATGCGCAAACCAATCCGGTCCTTCACGCTGCCGCCGGGATTGAGCGTCTCCACCTTGGCCAGGATGGTCGGGCGGAGCCCGGCAGTGATGCGCTGGAGCCGCACCAGCGGTGTGTGCCCGACGGCCTCCAGGATGCTGCCCAGGACCTGCACTGGGCCCCATTGTATGCGTAGAATCGGCCTCAGTTCCGAGGAGGGAGGGAGTCGTGCCGGTATCGGTGGCCAATTCGCAAGTGGTCTACGACGCCATGAAGGGCGTCGGCGTCACGCTGGTGAGCGCGCTCCCAGAGACGTGGCTCGTGCACCTGATCCGCATGGCGGATGACGATCCGGCGATGACGCTGGTGCGGCTCGCCAAGGAGGAAGAGGGCGTGGGCGTTTCCGCCGGCGCGCACTTTGCGGGCGTCAAATCGGCGATGCTGCTGCAGAACCACGGGTTCCTGCAGGCGATCAACGGCATCGTGGGGGTCTCCCTCCTCTACAAAATCCCGCTGCTGATGCTGATCACGGATCGTGGCAGCTTCGGTGAGAAGGATCCGTGGCAGACGGAGGGCGGCAAGTACACCCGGCCGGTCCTCGACGCGCTCCACATCGCGCACGACGACCTGGGCCGACCAGATGACGTGCTACCGAAGATTGCGCACGCGATGACGCTGGCGCATGCCTCGCTCTCGCCGGTGGCACTGCTCCTCCAGCGCAACCTGATGTGGCAGGAGCCGAAATGAAACGCCTGGACTGCCTCAAGGCCATCTATCCGCAGCTCGAGGACTGCGCCGTCGTCACCATCATGGGCGCGGTCGCGGCCGAGCTCTACTCACTGGGGCACCGCGCCAACTTCTTCTACCTCGAGCACGCGATGGGCCTCGCCTCCTCGATCGGGCTGGGCATCGCGCTCTCGCAGCCGGACCGCAAAGTGGTCGTGCTCGACGGCGACGGGTCGGTGCTGATGAACCTCGGCGGCCTGACGACGCTGGCGCGCTCCCGGCCGAACAACCTGGTGCACGTCATCTTCGACAACGAAACGCTCCTCTCGGTGGGCGGCGGCGCTCCTGGTGGCTACAAGTGGTTCACAACCGCGACCTCCGCGGGCACGGACCTGGCCGGCATTGCGAAGGCGGCCGGCTTTCCCAGGGCACAGCTGGTCCGCGAGCTGGAGGATTTCGAGGAAGCGGCACTCGACGCGATCAAAGGTGACCAGCTGACCTGCATCGTCGCCAAGGTCGAGGCCGAGATGCCCAAGAGCTTCTTGATAGACGTCCACATGCTCGAGAACCGGTTCGAATTTCCGCGGGCGCTGCAAGCAAAGGAAGGAATGAATGAGCACGCGAATCGATAGCCTGGCGTCCTTCGTCGAGGGCCTCATCTCCGGTTCGATCGACATCATCGATCTCACCCAGCCTCTGTCGGAGCGGACGCCGATGATCCAGCTTCCGCCGCCCTTCGCCAACACGCCGAATTGGAAGACGCACGAGATCAGCCGATACGACGAGAAAGGCCCGGCCTGGTACTGGAACTGGTTCGAGGGCGGTGAGCACGCCGGCACCCACTTCGACGCGCCGATCCACTGGGTCACCGGCAAAGACAAGGACGACGTCTCGCAAGTTCCGGTCAAGCGCCTGATCGGCCCGGCGGTCGTGATCGACAAGTCGAAGGAGGCACAGGCGAATCCCGACTACCTCTTGACGCTGAATGACATCCGAGCATTCGAGCGGCAGCATGGCGGGTTGCCCAAGGCCTCCTGGCTGCTCTACCGCACGGGTTGGGATGCCCGCGCCAATGACCAGAATGCCTTCCTCAACGCGAACGAGACCGGTCCCCATACCCCTGGCATCGATATCGAGCTGGCGCAGTGGCTGGCGAACGAAAGCCCATTCGTAGGCGTGGGCGTGGAAACGGTTGGCACCGACGCGGGCGCAGCCCATTCGTTCAACCCGCCGTTCCCCTGCCACCAGTTCTTGCTCGGCGCCAACAAGTACGGGCTGACGCAGCTGGCCAACCTGTCGAAGCTGCCGCCGACCGGCGCGGTGCTGGTGGTGGCCCCGCTCAAGCTGGTGAAAGGATCGGGCAGCCCCTGCCGGGCCCTGGCACTGGTTCAGCGATAAGCGCGCCGTCCGGTCTCGAGCTCCGGCCGGTCACGCTGGAGGAGCAGCGGGCGTACTCGACCCTGATGCGGCGCGCCTTTGGCGCGGCGCTCCCAACCGATGAGGAGCTGATGCTCTCCAGGGAGATCACCGAGTTCGACCGCACGCTGGCGTTCTTCGATGGCATGAACATGGTTGCCACCGCGGGAATCTTCTCCTATGAGATGACGGTTCCTGGAGGTGCGTTGACCTGCGGCGGCGTCACGCGTGTCAGCGTGCTCAGCACCTATCGCCGGCGCGGGCTGCTGACGGCCATGATGCGCCGCCAGCTCGGTGACATGCGAGAGCGGGGTGAGCCGCTCGCGGCACTGTATGCGTCGGAGGCGCCGATCTATGGGCGTTTTGGTTACGGCCTCGCGACCTACCAGGCCGCGGTGGAGATCGAGCGCCGCCACACTTCCTTTGCCAGGAAGGTCAGCACCAGCGGGCGCCTCTCGATGGTGGACGTCCCGACGGCGGTTGGCGCCTTCACCCGCGTCTGGGCGCTGGCCCGGCACAACCAACCGGGCATGCTCGGACTCGATGAACGCTGGATGCACAACATGCTGGCCGACCTCGACCTGGCCAGGGAAGGCGCCAGCCCACAGTATCGCGTGCTCCACCAGACCGACGGGAATCCGACGGGCTTCGCGATTTACCGAATCAAGCTGGAATGGGATGCGTCCGGCCCAAACGGGACGCTACGACTCGGGATGTTGATCGCGACAACGGCCGATGCCTACGCAGCGCTCTGGCGCCACGTGCTCGACGTGGACTTGATGGCGCGGGTCTCAGCGGAGATGCGCCCGGTGGACGAGCCCCTTCGATTCCTGCTGGCCGACTCGCGGCAGCCGAAGACCAGGATCGAAGATGGCGTGTGGTTGCGCCTGGTGGATGTCGCCGCCGCCCTAACTGGTCGCCGTTATTCCGCCGAGGGCCGCCTTGGGCTGCGCGTCCGCGATACGTTCTGTCCATGGAACGATGGGTCCTACGAGCTGGTCGGCGGGCCGGCTGGCGCCGAGTGCAAATCCACCGGCGGCACACTCGATCTCGAACTCGACGCTGCTGATCTCGCCGCTGTTTACCTTGGGGGCAATCGGTTTCGCGCGCTTTTCGAGGCCGGCCGCATTAATGAGCTCCGTCCGGGGGCCGTCGCCCGTGCCGACGGGATGTTCGCCACCGACCGCGCGCCCTGGTGTCCCAGCCACTTCTAGAGGTCGCCGAGGCGGGATAATCGCTCCGTGGACCGCGAGACCTGCTTGGCCTTCGATCGGCAGGACCCGCTTGCTTCCGTACGGGACGAGTTCGTCCTGCCAGAAGGCGTCATCTATCTCGATGGCAACTCGCTTGGGGCATTACCACGCCAGACCTTGCCCCGCATGACGCAGGTGATCGCCGAGGAATGGGGAAGCGGGCTGATCCGTAGCTGGAATGCCGCCAACTGGATCGAGGCCCCGGCGCGCATCGGAGACAAGATCGCCCGATTGATTGGCGCCAAAGCCGGCGAAGTGATCGTCGCCGACAGCACCTCGGTCAACCTGTTCAAGCTGCTGGCGGAGGCGCTGCGCGTTCAGCCGGGCCGCCATTTCATCCTGACGGAGGCATCGAATTTTCCCACCGACCTCTATGTCGCCCAGGGGTTGATCGACTTCCTCGGTGGCAACCACGCCCTGCGCGTGGTCGAGCGGAGCGAGATCGAGCAAGCGCTCGACGGCAGCGTCGCCGTCCTGATGCTCACCCACGTCGATTACGCCAGCGGAGAGATCCACGACATGCGCCATATCACCGCGGCCGCCCAAAAGGTGGGCACCCTGGTGCTCTGGGATCTTTCGCACAGCGCCGGTGCGGTGCCGATCGATCTGAATGCCGCCCAGGTCGACCTCGCGGTGGGCTGCGGTTACAAGTACTTGAACGGCGGCCCGGGTGCGCCGGCCTACCTCTTCGTCGCCAAGGGCCTGCAGGATGCGATTCAGTCGCCGCTCGCGGGCTGGATGGGGCACGCGGCGCCCTTTGCCTTCGAGCCAGAATATCGCCCGGCCGCCGGGATCACCCGGCAACTCGCGGGATCGCCGCCCATCCTGAGCATGCTGGCGTTAGAGGTGGCGGTCGACCTCTGGCTGCGGGTTGACCAGCAGGAGGCCCGGCGCAAGTCGATGGCGCTTGGCGACCTGTTCATCAAGCAGGTCGAAGAAACCTGCCGCGATCTCGGTGTCGAAGTGGCGTCGCCACGCGAAGCGAAGCTGCGCGGCTCGCAGGTTTCGCTGCGGCACAAGGAGGCCTACCGCGTGATGCGCGCCCTGATCGACCGCGGCGTAGTCGGTGATTTCCGCGCCCCGGACCTGATGCGGTTCGGCTTTGCCGCGCTGTACACGCGCTATGTCGACGTCTTCGACGCGGTGCGCTCCCTTCGTGAGGTGTTGACCTCGCGAGCCTGGAACCGGCCCGAGTACGCCAACCGCCTTCCCGTGACGTGATGACGGACAAGCAGGGCGATCGTCTCCTACGCGGCTACCTGAGCAGCCGGATCCTACTGGTTGCGATCGGCATCATCACACCGATCGGCATCCTCGTCGTCAACGGCGCGGCCTTTGTGATGCGAAACCTGGCGCAGTTCCGGGTCGGCATCGCTGTCTGCGCCTTGATCAGCTCGCTGGTGCTCAACGGCCTGACCGCTTCCTGGTTGCTGCGGTTGGCCGCCCGGCGATCGATCGCGATCTACCTCCAGCACCAGGAGTGGGCGACCATCATCGCCACGATCGTGGTCCTCGCCACCTCGATCGGCGCGGCCATCTTCACCTACATCGGGATGAGTAACCCGAGCCATCTCCCCGACACCCTGGCGGTGGTGACATCGTTGCTCGCGCTGCTGGTGCCGCTCGGTATCGCCTACTTCACCCGTCTTTTCGCCAACGGCCGCTAGAGTTGCGAACGGACCTCCCAGAGTTCGGGGAAGAAGCGCTTGCTCAGCGTCGATTGCAGGTACCGTACGCCGGTTGATCCACCGGTGCCGGGCTTGTCGCCAATCTGGCGAGAGACCATTTCGACATGACGCAGCCGCCAGAGCCGAAACCCTTCATCGTGGTCGAGCAGCGCTTCGGCCAGCTCAAGCAGGTCCGCGTTGCGGTCGCCCTGGCGATAGAGGTCGCTCACCGTGACGCCGCGGCGTTTCAGCAACGCAGAAAACACATCGTGGAGCGATGGTTCATCCAGGCGACGCTGTAGCCGGGCACGTGCATCTCCTTCCCCAGCGAGCGCCTTGATGTACCCAGCGTCCTTCAGTCCCGACAGGAACTCGATCTCGCGAAACTGGACGGACTGAAAACCGCTGGCCGGCGCCAGCTCGGAGCGAAAGGTCAGAAAGTCCTGGGGCGCCATCGTTTCCAGAACCGCGACCTGTTCCACGAGCAGGTCCTCGATCACCTTGACCCGGTTGAGGGAGTGCCTCGCGGCGCGCAGATCCTCGGTCTCGATGGCGCTGCGAACACTTTCGAGTTCGTCGATCACCACTTTGAACCAGAGCTCGTATGCCTGGTGGACCACGATGAAGAGCAACTCGTCGTGGGCCTCGGTCAACCCGCTCTGCAGGGCGAGAAGTTCCGGGATATGAAGATACGATTCGTAGCTCAGGCGGCGACCTGAGGCGTCCTGAAAGCCCATTCCGCCGAGACGGTAGGGAGCGCCTTCTTGCGTCGGTTTTCCGGCGGTGGCCAAGTCGGCTCCAGCTTATTCCAAAAAAGTGTTACAACGAGTCCGAAGAAAGGAGGGGATGCGTGCACGAATCACCCTACTGGAACCCCCGGCACGAGACCATGCCGCGCGACCAGATCGAGGCGTTGCAGGTCCGCAAACTCAAGAACCTGGTCGCCTGGACGGAGGCGCGCGTCCCCTGGCAGGCGAAGCGGCTCAAAGCCGCCGGCGTCACCGCGGAATCGATCAAGAGTCTCAAGGATCTCCGGCGGATTCCCATGATGACCCGCGACGAGTGGATGCAGGCACAGCTGGAAGACCCGCCCTATGGCCCGCTGCTCGCCGCCCCGCAGGAGGTCGCGATCCGCTACCACCTGACCTCGGGGACGACTGGCCGCATCCCGCTCCAGGTGCTCGACAGCATGAAGGACTGGGAATGGATCGCCGAGATGTGGTGCTACGGTTTCTGGGGCTTCGGCGTTCGGCCGCGCGATATCGTCTTCTTCGCCTTCAGCTACGGGACCTTCGTCGGCTTCTGGGGCGCCCACTATGCCTGCGAGAAGATCGGCTGCCTGGTGCTGCCGGGCGGCAACATGACGACCGAGGCGCGCGTCAAGCAGATCCTATCCATGAAGGCGACCGTGGTCTGTTCCACGCCGACCTACGCGCTGCGGATGGCGCAGGAGGCGAAAACGATGGGCGTCGACCTGGCCGCCAGCCCGGTCAAGCGCCTCATCCTCTCGGGGGAGCCGGCCGGGTCCATCCCGGCAACCAAACACCTGATCGAGGAGGAATGGGGGGCCAAAGCCGCCGACACCGCCGGCATGACCGAGGTGGGCACCATCATGATCTTCGAGTGCGAGAAGCAGCCCGGCGGCACCCACATCATCGAGGACCATTACATCGAGGAGGTCGTCGACCCTGAGACCGGTGAGCCCGTCGGCTACGGCGAGCTGGGTGAACGATTGATCACGTCTTTTGGCCGGGGGTTCATCCCGGTACTGCGTTATCGGACCCGCGATCTCGTCGTCAGGGTACCGGCCAGCGGCTGCACCTGTGGACGCACCTTCGATCTCTATGAGGGCGGCATTCGCGGTCGGGTCGACGACATGAAACTGGTTCGTGGGACCAACGTCTATCCCCGCGCGGTCGAGGCGATCGTCCGCGAGTACAAGGAGATCGACGAGTTCCGCATCCACCTCTACACCGCCGACGGTCGCCAGGACGAGATCGAAGTATTGGTCGAGATTCCGGAGCGGGAAGGCGTCAACGCCGACCGCATCGTGAGCGAGCTCGCCAAGTCGCTCTCGCAGGCGCATGAAGGTCTCCGCTTCGGCTGCAAGCGAGTCGAGAATGGCAGCCTGCCGCGCTTCGAGCTCAAGGCGAAACGGCTCCAGGATGACCGCATCGTCATCGGCACGGCCGGCGAGCGGAGGGTAACGGCATGAAGAACGCGATGGGTGTCGAGCTGAGCGAGTCCGAGCGCTCTTTGGTCGAGTGCTACCAGGGATTGGTCCGCGTGCTGAAGGACGGCAAAGACCTGGCTCCATTCGAACGCCGAAACGCCTTGAAGGCCGTGGCCGCGCTCTGGCAGGTCGTCAACGGCCTCGACCTCGACCCCGGCCAGCTGTACGAGATCGGCGCCTGAGCACGGCAGGCGACCAGCGGCGGGTGTCTGCGGCAGAGTTCTTCCGTGCGCCCGCCGAGCGCTTCGACAGTATCCTCGACTTTCCCTACCCACCGGAATTCCGTGAGTGGCAGGGGATGCGGCTCGCCCATATCGATGTTGGCCGGGGGCCGATCGTGGTGTTGCTGCACGGCGAGCCGACCTGGTCGTATCTCTGGCGGAAGGTTATCCCGCCAATCGTCGAAGCCGGTTTTCGTTGTATCGCGCCGGATCTTCCGGGTTTTGGCCGCTCCGACAAACCCGTGGATCCCACCTGGTACTCATACGCCAACCACACCGCGGCCCTGGTCTCGCTGATCGACGACCTCGACCTTCATGGGGTGACGCTGGTGATGCACGATTGGGGTGGACCGATCGGTTTACGGGTCGCGATGAACGAACGACCGGAGTCGGTGGACCGCCTGGTTCTGATGGACACTGGGGTGTTCACCGGCGAACAGCAGATGAGTGACGAATGGCTACGCTTTCGGGCCTTCGTCGCCGCGCGCCCCGACGTTCCAATCCGACCACTGATTCGAGGCGGCTGCAAGACGCCGCCCTCGGCCGAGGTGCTGGCTGCCTACGAGGCGCCCTTTCCAAACGAGGCTTCGAAGGCGGGGGCACGGCGTTTCCCAGAGCTGATCCCGCTAGAACCGGCGGCGCCTGGCGCGTCAGAAGGACGCGCCGTTATGCAGCGGCTGGTCCGCGACCAGCGCCCCGCCCTGGTGCTGTGGGCGGACGGCGACATGGTGCTGCCGCTGGAACCGGTTGGTCGTGCCTTCCAGCGATTGTTCCGGACGGCAGAAGACCTGACGGTGATTCGGGACGCCGGGCATTTCCTGCAAGAGGACCAGGGGGATCAGGTCGGTCGGGTGATCGCGGATTGGTTGTCTCGACAGCAACGCTGAGCCCATGCTGATTCGTGGCGGAACGGTGGTCACCGCCGACGGTGAGCGTACCGCCGATGTCCTCATTAGCGACGGGAAAGTCGCCGGAGTCCGCGAGGGCATCGCGGGCGACGCCGACGTCATCGACGCGACCGGCCTGCTCGTCTTGCCCGGCGTCGTCGACCCGCACACGCATCTACTGCTCGACACCGGGACGGCGCGTACCGCCGACGATTTCGAGAGCGGCTCGCGGTCGGCGGCGGCGGGGGGCGTCACCACCTTTCTCGATTTCGCCCCGCAGCAAGCGGGCCAGCGCTTTGCCCAGGCGCTCCAATCGCGACTCGACCTGATCGAGGCCCGTTCGCACATCGACTACGCGATCCACCTCAACATCGCGCATCTTCCACCGGGCTGGGAGCGCGACCTGGCCGGGCTGGTAGAGGCGGGGGTGACCAGCGCGAAGATCTACACGACCTACCGCGGCACGATCTTCTATGCCGACGACTGGACCTGGTACCGGCTGATGGAGCGGTCGGGTGAGGCCGGATTCCTGGTCCAGGTCCACGCGGAGAACGATGCCATCGTCGAAGGCAGGTCGCAACAACTGGTCGACGAGGGGAAACGATCGCTGAAATACCACGCCTTGGCTCGCCCGGGCATCGCCGAGGCCGAGGCGGTTGGTCGCGGCCTGCTCTTCAGCCGCGCGACCGGCAGCCCCGTGTATTTCGTGCACCTGTCGACGCCGCTGGCGGTCGACCTCATCAGCGACGCCCGCCGCAGCGGCGTGCAGGCGATCGCCGAAACCTGCCCCCATTACCTCGTGCTGGATGACTCCCGGTACGACCAGCCGGATGCGGCCCGCTACGTGATGACGCCGCCGCTTCGCGATCCCGAGAGCCAGGCACAACTCTGGGAGCGGCTCTCGCGCGGCGCGATCCAGACCATCGGCAGCGACCATTGCGGTTTCTCGCTGTCGCAGCGAGCCGGTATCGACGACTTCCGTGCGATCAGCCCGGGCATCCCTGGCGTCGAGACCTCGCTGCTGCTGCTGCACAGCTTCGGCGTGGTGCCGCAACGGCTCTCGCGCCCGGACATGGTCCGCCTGCTCAGCACTAACCCGGCGAAGATCTTTGGATTGTGGCCGCAAAAGGGGGATCTGCTACCCGGCTCCGACGCCGACCTCGTCCTCTTCGACCCACGGCCACGACGCGTCCTCTCCGCCTCGGAACTGCACAGCCGCGCGGGGTTTTCACCGTATGAAGGCCTGACCGTCACCGGCAAGGTGCGGACCACGATCTGTCGCGGTCAGGTGATCTACCGAGACGGCGCCATTGTTGGCGACCGCGGCTTCGGCCGTTTCCTGAAATGCCGGACGTTCGACCCGGAGATGGTGCCGCTTTGAGCGACATTAACGGCGACCGGCTGCTGGCCGACCTGCGGACGCTGGCCGGCATCGGCGGGCTTCCCGACGGTGGCGTCGACCGGCTCGCCTGGTCCGATCACGATCTGGCCGGACGGCGATGGTTCGCGGAACGCATGAGCCAGGCGGGGATCGAGCCACGCGTGGACGCCGCCCTGAACGTTTTCGGTCATATGCCGGGCACGACCGGACCCTGGTTACTCACCGGCTCCCACCTCGACAGCGTCCCCCACGGCGGCGGGCTCGACGGCGCGTATGGGGCCATCGCCGCGCTCGAAGTCCTTCGCACCCTTGCCGAATCTGGTGATCCGCTCGCGCAGGAGGTGGAGATCGTCGGTTTTGCCGACGAGGAGGGCGTTCGCTTCGAGATCGGCCTCATCGGCAGCCTGGCGCTGATCGGCGAGCTCGACGTCGAACGACTCCGTGAAGGGCTCGATTGGCAGGGCGTCCCTATCCGCGAGGTCCTGGCCACGGCCGGCCGCGACATCGACCGGATGCTCGAGGTCAAGGAGCACCTGACGTCGATCAAGGGATTCGTCGAACTGCACATCGAGCAGGGACCCCGGATGGAGGCGGACGGGATCGACCTCGCGGTGGTCACCGGCATCGTCGGCGTCCACCGCCAGCGGATCGAGATCCACGGCACGCAAAATCACGCGGGGACGACCCCGTTCCGGCTGCGCCATGACGCCGGGCGGGCTGCCGCGCGCGCCGCGTCTGAGCTGCGCGACCTCGTGCAGGGCGTCGACGTCGAGGCGGTGGCCAACATCGGATCGATGCGCTTCCACCCGGGAGGCGTCAACGTCATCCCCGGGCGCGCCCAGTTCACGCTCGAAGTCCGCCACCTCGATGAGCGTGTCCTGGGGGAAGCCGTCCGGGCGTTCGCGAGCCGGCTCGAACGTATCGGCGCCGAGGAGGGATGCCGCGTCGACGTGGAACTCTTGTCCTCGGTGCCGCCGGCGCCGATGGATGCCACCGTCATGGACGCACTTGGGCAGGCCTGCACCGAGCTGGGGCGGAAGTCGGCAAGGTTGTCGAGCGGCGCCGGGCACGACGCCGCGGTGCTCTCCCATCACGTTCCCAGCGGCATGCTGTTCGTCCCCAGCGTGGGTGGCGTCAGCCACTCGCCGCGGGAAACAACCTCCGACGAGCACCTGGTTCTGGGCGCGCGGGCGCTCCTTCGAGGAGTCCGGACGGTGGCGGCGCGGATAAAGTAGTCGCACCGCCATGGAGGTGCTGCTGCCCCACTCGCTCGATGAAGCGCTCGCGATGAAGGCCGAGCGCCCGGAGGCCGTCCCCCTCAACGGCGGGACCGACCTGATGGTCGACCTGAACTTTGGCCGCCTGCGCCCGCCGGCGATGCTCGACCTCAACCGGGTTGCCGAGCTGACCCAATGGCGGGAGGAGAGCGGCCATGTCTTCCTCGGTTCGGGCGTGACCTACGCGACCATCGTCAGGGAGATGCCGGCGTTCAAGCCGCTGATGCAGGCCTCGCGCTCTGTGGGTTCGCCGCAGATCCGCAACCGTGGCACCGTGGGTGGCAACCTTGGGACCGCCTCGCCCGCGGGGGATGCGCTCCCGGTGCTGGCGGCGTACGACGCTGAGGTGGTGCTGAAGAGCGGCCCCCGCGGCGAACGCTCACTACCCTGGAACCTCTTTCTCACCGGCCCGAAGAAGACCGCGATTGCGCCCGACGAGCTGATCATCGGCGCCCGCTGGCGACGGCTTCGCGGCCCGGGCAGCTTTTCCAAGATCGGCACACGCAACGCGATGGTCATCGCGGTGGCCGGCCTCTGCCTGGTCATCGACGAGGAGCGCCGGCGCGTCAACGTGGCGCTCGGCTCGGTCGGGCCAACCATCTTGCGCGCGACTCAGGCGGAAGAGCGCGTGGCCGCAGCACTCACGACCTCAGGGACGTGGGACGACCGGTCGGCACCGCTCAGCGAGCAATGGGCCGACGAATTCGCCGAGCTGGTCGCCGCCGCGGCGCAACCGCTCGACGACGTGCGCGGGACCGCCGCCTACCGGCGCCACGGGTGCCGCGTGCTGGCGCGGCGAGCGATCGGGTGGGCGCTCGCCGAACGGAGACTGCCGACGTGGTTGTGAGAACGCGCGTCAACGGCGACTGGCGGGAGGCCGAGGTCTGGCCAGGAACCAGCCTGCTGGTCTTCCTTCGAGAAGCGCTCGGTCTCTACGGCTCGAAGAACGCCTGCGAGCAGGGTGAGTGCGGATCGTGCTCGGTCTGGCTCGACGGCACGCTCGTCTGCAGCTGCCTCGTGCTGGCGGCCCAGGCGCACGAGCGCGAGGTGCGGACCGTCGAGAGCCTCATCGATGGCGACAAGCTCCATCCGATCCAGGAGGCGTTCCTCGAGGCGGGTGCGGTGCAGTGCGGCTTCTGCACGCCCGGCTTCGTGGTGGCCGTGGCCGACCTGCTGCAGCAAGACCCGGACCCCAGCCCGGTCACCGTGCGCGAGGCGCTGAGCGGAAATATCTGTCGCTGTACCGGGTACCAGAAGATCGTCGACGCGGTCGAGCTGGCGGCTGCCCGCCTGCGAGCCGGCGCATGATCCTGCTCGACGGTTGCCGGGTGGTCGTCACCATGGACGACGACGGCACGGAGCTGGAGAACGGCTCCGTCCTGATCGACGGGGGTGTCATCAGCTGGGTTGGCCAGGGACGCCCCCCAGTTCGGGACCAACCGGACGTCATCGACGGCCGCGGCCTGGTCGCACTGCCGGGGCTGATCAACACCCACCACCACCTCTACCAGACGCTCACGCGGGTCCATGCCCAGCAGGGCGGCTTGTTCGACTGGCTCCGCGAGCTCTACCCAATATGGGCGACGATCGACGCCGACTGGGAGCGCACCGCCGCCGAGGTCGGCCTCGCCGAGCTGGCGCTCAGCGGCTGCTCGACGACGACCGACCACCACTATGTCTTCCCTTCGGGCGTCATCGGCCTGCTCGAGGCCGAGATCGAAGTCGCGGAGCAGCTCGGCCTGCGATTCCACCCCTGCCGGGGATCGATGGACCTGGGCCAGTCGAGTGGCGGCCTACCCCCGGATCGGGTGGTCGAGGACATCGACACCATTCTTGCGGCGACCGATGAGGCGATCCAGCGCTTCCACGATCCTGCACCGGGCGCGATGCGGCGGATCGCGGTTGGACCGTGCTCTCCCTTCTCCGTTTCCGAGCGGCTGATGCGCGAGTCGGCGGCGCTCGCTCGGCGCCGCAACGTGCGCCTGCACACCCACATCGCCGAGACACTCGATGAGGAGGCGTACTGCCAGGCAACCTTCAAGCGCCGGCCGCTCGAGCTGCTCGAGGATCTCGGTTTCCTCGGCTCGGACGTCTGGCTCGCCCACTGCGTGCACGTCAACGACGTCGACATCGGCCGCATGGGAGCCACCGGGACCGCGGTCGCCTGGTGCCCCACCTCGAACATGCGGCTGGGATCGGGGTTCGCGCCGGCGAGAGAGATGCTCGATGCGGGGGTGGCGGTCGGCCTCGCGGTGGACGGCTCCGCCTCGAACGACAGCGGCAACATGCTGGGCGAGGTGCGGCAGGCGCTGCTGACCACCAGGGGACGCAAGGGGCCGGCGGCGATGACCGCGCGCGAGGCGTTGCGAGTGGCGACACGCGGCGGGGCGGCGTGCCTCGGCCGCGACGACGTCGGCTCGATCCAGGTCGGCAAGCGGGCCGATATCGCGCTCTTTCCGATCGATGGACTTCCGCATCGCGGTGCGGAAGCAGATCCAGTCGCGGCCCTCGTCTTCTGCAACCCGGGACCGGTGCAGCACCTCTTCGTCGAGGGACAGCCCGTGGTCCATGACGGACAGCTGGTGAACCTCAGCGAGGCCACCATGATTTGGGCATGAGTGTCAACCTCCGCCGCCAGGGCGGCGTTGGTCAGTCGGTCCGACGGGTCGACGGCGTCCCCAAGGTCAAGGGAGAGTTCGAGTACGCGAGCGACCTCCACCGCGACGGGATGCTCTGGGGCGCGACCCTTCGCAGCCCGCATCCACATGCCAGGATCGTTTCGATCGATACGTCGGCGGCCCTCGAGACGCCAGGCGTGAGCGCCGTGCTGACCCACGCCGACGTGCCCGGCAAGAAAACCTTCGGGCTGGATGTGCAGGACCAGCCCGTGCTGGCCGTGGATGTCGTTCGCTACGCCGGCGAGGCCGTGGCGATCCTTGCCGC
This sequence comes from Candidatus Dormiibacterota bacterium, assembly GCA_035544955.1. Lineage (NCBI taxonomy): Bacteria > Bacillati > Candidatus Dormiibacterota > Candidatus Dormiibacterota bacterium. The sequence goes on along the minus strand of DASZZN010000018.1, from coordinate 100,009 downwards.
CGAGGATCCGGAACTGGCGCGGGCCGCGCTGAAGAAGATCGCCGTCAACTACAAGGTCCTGACCCCCGTCACCGACATGGAGCGGGCACTCGAACCGACGGCGCCCTCCGTCCATCCCCAGGGCAACATCGTGCGGACCCTGACGATCGTCCACGGCGACCCCAACGCGCCGGCCGATGTCTGGGTCGAAGGCATGTACGAGACCGGGATGCAGGACCAGGCACCGCTTGGCCCGGAAGCGGGTCTCGCTGTTCCTGCCGCCGACGGCGGCGTCGACCTCTTCATCGCCACCCAGTGGCTCCACGCGGATCTCGAACAGCTGGCGCCCTGCCTCGATCTCTCACCTGAACGTGTGCGGCTGCACCTCTCCGGCGTGGGTGGCGCCTTCGGCGCGCGCGAGGATGTCAGCATGCAGATCCATGCCTGCCTGCTGGCGCTACGAACGAAGCGGCCAGTCAAGATGGCGTACGGCCGGCAGGAATCGTTTTTCGGGCACGTGCATCGGCATCCCTCACGGGTCTGGATGCGGCACGGCGCGACCCGAGACGGATCGCTGGTCAACGTCCAGGCTCGCCTGCTGGTCGACGGTGGCGCCTACACCTCGACGTCGCCAGCCGTCATCGGTAACGCCACGACCTTTGCGGCAGGGCCCTATGAGGTCCCGAACGCGCGGCTCGAGGGGACGGCGCTCTTCACCAACAACCCGCCATGCGGCGCGATGCGCGGCTTCGGCGCGGTGCAGGCGTGCTTTGCCTACGAGGCGCAGATGGACAAGCTGGCCGCGGCGCTCAACCTCGATCCGATCGAGCTCCGCCTCAAGAACGCGGTGCACTCCGGTTCGGTGCTGCCGACCGGTCAGCCAATTGCCGGCGTAGCCCCGGTGCGCGAGTGCCTTCAGCGGTTACAACAGCTCCCTTTTCCGCCCGAGGAGTCGGCACTCGACCGGGACCCGATGCTTCTGCCCGGGGGCGCCGGCAACGTCGGCCACGGTGAAGCGCTGAAACGCGGGGTCGGGGTTGCCGTCGGCTACAAGAACCTCGGCTACAGCGAGGGCTTCGACGATTCCTCTGAGGCATGGGTCCGCGTCTCGATCGACAAGGAGGGCCCCATCGCCGAAGTGAAGTCGGCCGCGGTCGAGGTCGGCCAGGGGCTGGATACGATCGTGACGCAAATCGTCCGCACGGAGCTCGGCATCGATCGCGTCGTCCTCCGCCGGCCTGACACGGCGATCGGATCCGCCGGCTCCAGCTCGGCCTCCCGGCAGACGATGATGACCGGCGGGGCCGTCCAGCTTGCCTGCCAGGCGGTGCATGCGGCGATCGAGCGGAACGGCGGGCTGCAGGCCTTGCGTCGACCGGTCGAGGCGACCCGCGTCTTTCATCACCGGCCGACCGGCAAGCTCGATGCGAACGGGCAGGGCGATCCGCACGTAACCTTCGCGTTCGGGGCGGCGCGCGCCGTGGTCGAGGTTGATGTGGAGCTGGGCCTGGTTCGCGTCGTGCAGCTCGCGGTGGCGCAGGACGTCGGTCGCGCGCTCAATCCGCAGAGCGTCCTCGGCCAGATCGAGGGCGGCGCGGCGCAGGGCCTGGGGCTGGCATTGATGGAGGAGGTCGCGCTGGTCGACGGCCAGGTGAAGAATGCGTCGTTCACCGACTACCTCATCCCTACGATCCTCGATATGCCGCCCGTGGTTTCGGAAATCGTCGAGGAGCCCGAGCCGGGCCTGCCCTACGGGGCCAAGGGTGTCGGCGAGCCCTCGACGGTCGTCGTCCCCGCGGCGGTGGTCGCCGCCCTGCGCCACGCCACCGGCCGCGAGCTGCGCCGCGCGCCAGTCAAGCCCGATGACCTGGTGGGGTTGTGAGCGCGCTGGCGACGGTATCCACCCACGTCCTCGACGTCGCCTCGGGACAGCCGGCCGCGGGCGTCCGCGTGACGCTGGGTACGCGCTCGCTCACCACCGATAGCGAGGGACGGATCGCCGACCTGAGTGGCGGCGGGATCAATCCCGGGTCATACCGGTTGCTGGTTGAGGTCGGCGCCTACTGGGGCGCCACCCCGCACCTTTTCGAGACGATCGCCCTCGAGCTCCAGCTCAGCGAAGGGCGACACTACCACGTGCCGCTGCTGATCGCACCCTACTCCTGCACGACCTACCGCGGGACGTGATGACGACGATCGAGGAAGCCCTCGAAGGGTCGACGCCACTGGCCGAGAAAGTTCGTGCCGGCGGCCCCTATCACTCGACAGCGGAGGTGATTGCAGGGATGCGCGCCATCGTGCCGACGCTGACCGAGGCGGAAAAAGTGGCAACGCTCAATGCCCATCCACGGATCGGCGCGGACCCGCGCCACCTCTCGCACCGTTCGCTCCAGGAGCAGGGTGCCAGTTCGGTCCCAGAGCTAGACCGACTCAACGCGGATTACGAGCGGCGCTTCGGGTTCCGCTTCGTCGTCTTCGTCAATCGCCGCCCGAAGGGTCAGATCGTCGACGTGCTGCAGGAGCGTCTGCACCGATCGCGCGAGGAAGAGATGGAGGAGGGCCTGCGCGCCATCGTGGCCATCGCCGAGGACCGGTTGCGCTCGTGAAAGCCGACATCCGCTACGGCAAGCACAACGTTTCCTTCTACCGGACGCACCAGGTCCGTGGGCTGCTGGCCGGCCGGGTCAGCATCGACGTCTTCGGCGACAATTTCCTGCCGGCCTACACCGAGGGCGATAACCGCGAGGTGGTCGCGACCGACACCATGAAGAACTTCGTGTATGCCATGGCGCTCGAGTACCCGGGCGCGACCCACGAGGGCTTCGCCGCCTTCCTCGGCCGCCGCCTCCTTACGACCTATCCGCAGATGCAATGGCTGCGCCTCTTCGTCCAGGAGATTCCTTTTGCCAAACACAGCCCGAAACTGCTGAGCCCACTGGAGGATGATTACGGGTCAGTGGAGCTGGAAATCGGACGAGACGGGCTGCGTGCGCTCCGCTGCGGCCGGCGCAACCTCCGGCTGGTCAAGCTGACGGGCAGCGCCTTCAAGGATTTTGCTCGCGACGCCTACACGACCTTGCCGGAAGTCGCGGACCGGCCGCTCTTCATCTACCTCGATGTGCACTGGCGCTACGGCCGCGCCGAAGACGGCGTCATGGACGGCCCCGCCCACATCGCCTCGGAGGCAGTGCGCGATGCGGTGACCGCGACCTTCGATGGGTTCGTCAGCATGTCGATCCAGCACCTGGTGCACGAAATGGGGATTCGCCTCCTCGACCAATTCAGCGGGATGGCCGAGGTCACCTTCGAGGCGCAGAACCGCCTTTGGGACACCTCGAAGGTCTCCGAGGCGGACCCCGCGACTCGAGTCTTCAGCGATCCAAAGCCCGCGCACGGCTTTATCGGACTTACCCTTAGGCGCGATGCTTGAGATCACCGTCGGCTCCCTGCGGTTCACGGCGCGCTGGGAGACTGACGCCGCGCCCAAGACGTGTGCCGCCTTCCGGCGCCTGTTGCCGCTGCGCGCCCAGCTGGTACAGGCGCGTTGGAGCGGCGAGTCGGCGTGGATTCCACTGGGAGACCTGCAGACCGGGCTGGTCTACGAACACCACACCAGCTATCCCGCCGCGGGACAGCTGCTTCTGTATCCCGGCGGGATCAGCGAGACCGAGGTCCTCTTCCCCTACGGTTCGACCAGCTTCGCTAGCAAGGCGGGACCCCTTGCTGGCAACCACTTCGCGACCATCGAGACAGGGCGCGAACTGCTCGCCGAACTCGGCCGGCGCGTTCTCTACGAGGGCGCTCAGGAGATCGTCTTCACCGAGGGCTGAGCGGCGAACCGATCGACCTCGTCGAGGTAGGGGCGTCGCTCATCCTCTTTGAGAAATGACGCAACGAACGAATTCCTCGCCAACGTCAGCTGCTGTTCGCGGCTGAGACCAAGGGCCACAACGGAGGCCGCGAGGTTGTCCGCCACGTAGCCGCCGAAATAGGCGGGGTCATCGGAATTGACTGTCACCAGCAAACCACGGTCCAGTAGCCGCTTGAGATTGTGGGCCCTCAAGTTCGGAAAGACCCGTAGCTTCACATTGGAGAGCGGGCAAACCGTCAGCGGAATCTGCTCCTCGACCAGGCGGCCGACCAATCGGTCGTCCTCGACACATCGCACCCCGTGGTCGATCCGTCGCGCCTTCAGGACGTCGAGCGCCTCCCACACGTACGCCGGCGGTCCTTCCTCGCCCGCGTGCGCGACCGCCAGCAGGCCGGCCTCGCGAGCGCGGTCATAAACATCCTTGAATTTCGCGGGTGGATGGTCGACCTCCGACGAGTCGAGACCAACGGCCAGGATCCATTCGCGGTAGGGCAGCGCCGCGTTCAGCGTTTCCATCGCCGCCGCGGCGCTCAGGTGCCGCAGGAAGCAGAGGATCATCCCGCTCGTGAGGTTGAGCCGAGCGCGGCTGTCCTGCAGCGCGCGATGGATGCCGGTGATCACCGTTTCGAACGGCACGCCTCGATCGGTGTGGGTTTGCGGATCGAAGAAGATCTCGGCATGGCGCACGCCCTGGGTGGCCGCCCGCTGGAGGTAGGCCCAGGTCAGGTCGTAGAAATCCTGCTCCGTCAGGAGGACGCGGCAGCCCGCGTAATAGATGTCCAGAAACGATTGGAGGTCGCTGAAGACGTAGGCGCGGCGGACCTCCTGCACCGAGGCGTAGGGCAGCTGAATACCGTTGCGCCGCGCCAACTCGAGCATCAGCTCCGGTTCGAGCGTGCCTTCGATGTGCAGGTGCAGCTCGGCCTTGGGCAACTCTCTGGCGAAGGTCACGAGGTCGCCAGCCATTTCCCCGCATCATACGGTCGTAACGTCCGCGGGTATCAACCTCCAACTGATTTTCTCGACGGAGGCGCCCATGGAACCAAAGCTATTGGCAATCGTCGCGGTATGCGTGCTCACAGCCTGCGGCACGCAGGCGACGAGCCAATCTTCTCCGCCACCATCTCTATCCGCGGCAGCCGCGAGCTCAACGCCGTCGCCGACCGCTTCGCCGACACCCGTCGACACGCCGGCGCCGACGCCGCAGCCGGTGGTTTCAACACCGCGGCCGACGCCGGCTCCAACGCCGCGACCGACAGCGCCTCCGATGATGGCCGCTGTGGTCAACATCATGAGTTTCGCGTTCACACCGTCCAGCCTCAGCGTCCGTGCGGGAACCCGCGTCACGTTCATGAATCGTGATGTGGTCACCCACACTGTCACCGCAAACGGCGGCCTCTTCAATTCGGGAGATCTGGCACCGGGTCGGAGTTTCGCCTTCACGTTCATGGCCAGGGGCAGCTTCGCGTACCACTGCCGGATCCATCCGAGCATGACCGGAACGATCATCGTGACCGTCTAGTCACCGGGACGCCTCGATCGACGTTACCCGGAAGCCGACAGCTCCAGGACGCAGAGGTCGGCGCGACCGGCTGCCAGAATGGTGTTGACGTCATCGGCGGTCGTGATGTTGCCGGAAGCGATCGTCGGGATGCCCGCCTCGTTTCGGATGCGGTCGCTGGCCGGGACCGCGAAGAGGCGCCGGTAGTCGGGGCGGCTCTCCCAGACGGTTTGACCCATCACCGCGTGGACCAGGTCGCCACCATGGGCTTTCAGCATCGCACCGATTTCAACCGATTCATCCGGGGTCAACCCGCCATCGGCCCAGTCGCTGGCTGAGATCCGTATCAAAAGCGGGCGCTCCCAGGCCACGCGGACCGCGTCGAGGACCTGGATGGGAAAGCGCATGCGGTTCTCGAGCGAACCGCCGTATTCGTCGCTGCGCCGATTGGTGAGCGGCGAGATGAACCCGGCGACGAGATATCCCTGCGCGAAGTTCAGCTCCAATGCATCGAGACCGCAGCCGGCTGCCACCTTTGCCGCTAGGGCGAAGACCTTCACCACATGTTCGATGTCGCGCCCCGTCATCGCCTTCGGCAGCGCAGCGTGAGGCGTGTACGCGATGGGCGAGGCCGCCATCAGTCGCCACCCGCCGTGACGTAGCGGCCGGTCGACACCCTGCGAGCGTGGCCGCATCGAGCCCCGGCGGCCGGCATGACCGAGCTGTAGCGCTACGCGACTACCGGCCTGGTGTATCCGCTCGACCGCCGATCGCAGATTGTCCTGCTGGGCCCGGTCGATCAGCGGCGTCTCAGGTGTGATGCGGCCGTCCTCGGTCACGCTCACGAACTCGGTGATCACCAGGCCCGCCCCCAGGCGAGCGGCTGCCTCGAGGTCCGACCCCGCGGCGACCGCCACACGATTGGGGATGGTCAGTTCTCCGATGCGGAACGGTGTGAACATTGGGGGCGGGCTCAGCCGGAAAGCACCGTCTGGCGACCCGCTCGCGGCGGCGGCGAACCAGGAATCCACGGTGCGCACCAGCTCCGGGTCGCGCTGTGTCAGGTTGATGTAGGTAATCCGCCGACTACGAGTCAGCAGGTTGAAGGCGAACTGCCGTGGGTCGAAGCGCGTATAGCGCGAGACATGCTCGAAATAGCTGGAACTTTCGAGCGCGGCCTCCTGGAACCGCTCGACCACCGGCTGGCGCTCCATCTCGTAGTCGTTGAGGGCCGCGGCGGGGTCGCGATGCCGGCGCAACGCATCAACCAGCGCAATGCTGTCCTCCATCGCCAGCTTGGTGCCGGACCCGATAGAAAAGTGAGCGGTGTGGGCGGCGTCACCGAGCAGCACGACGTTGCCGTGGTGCCAGCTTTCCTGGCGCAGCGTGGCGAAGTTGACCCAGAGCGAGCGGTTCGACATCAGACGCCGCCCATGGAGCTCCGGTTGGAAAAGGGCTTCGCAGTAGGCGATGCTGTCGGCCTCACTCGCCGATTCCAGGCCGGCACGGCGCCAGGCTTCCTCCGGGCACTCCACGATGAAGGTGCAGGTGCGGGCATCGAAGGGATAGGCGTGGACCTGGAACAGGCCGTGATGGTTGCGACGGAAGATGAAGGTGAAGGCGTCGAGCGGAAGATCGCTTCCAAACCACACGTATTTCGTCGGATGCACGGCAAGTTGTGCCTTGAAGAACTCCGCGTAGGTCCGGCGAACGAGGCCATTGATGCCATCCGCGCCGACGATGAGATCGGCGCCCTCGAACTCGCCGAGATCGCGGACCTCGTGCTCGAACTCGAGCCGTACCCCGAGCGCCCGGCAGCGCCGCTGAAGGATATTGAGCAGCACCTTGCGCGAGATCCCGGTAAAGACATGCCCGCGTGAACGGACCTTCGTGTCCTGGTAATAGATATCAATCGCATTCCAGCGAGCGAAGTTCTCGCCGATCTCGGTATAGGTCTCGTAGTCGGCATCCCGTAGCGCTCCAAGCGTTTCCTCGGAAAAGACCACTCCCCACCCGAAGGTGGCGTCGGGTGGATTGCGCTCCACCACCAGGACCTCGTCGCTCGGGTTGGCCTTTTTCGCCAGCAGCGCGAAGTAAAGTCCTGAGGGTCCGCCGCCGAGAACGGCGTAGCGCACCGCTAGCGGATCACCTCGGCCAGGCGCTCGATCTGCTCGAGGTTGAACACCGTGGGGAACAGCACCAGCTCATCGCAGCCCGCGTCTTCGTAACCCCGGATGAAGTCGGCGATGGCGCCGGGCGATGTCAGGTTTCCCGCCGCGATCTTCTCGGCAAACGGTCCCGTGAAGGCGTAGTAATGCCGGAGATACTCGGCGCCGGCCTGCACGGTCCCATCGCCGAGCGCGAAATAACCCATCCCCCACAACTGAGGCTTTCCCGGCCGGCCCAGATCGGACCAGGCGGTAAGCGCTTTGGCTGCGGCGCCGGCAAAAGCGCGTGGCGGTCCGCCTCCATGCATGTAACCATCTCCGTAGCGCGCCATCCGGGCCAACGCCTCGCCGCTGGAACCGCCGACCAGCATGCGGGGACCGGGCGCCTTCGGCGTTGGCCCGATCTTCCCCTCTTCCCAGATGTCGCGGATGGCTTCCAACTGCTCGCCAAAGCGGCGACCACGTCCGCGGCTGTCGATGCCGGAGGCCGCGTAATCCTCGCCGCGGGCACCAACCGCCAGGCCAAGGGTGAGCCGCCCACCCGAGAGCGCATCCAGCGAGGCGGCCTGCTTGGCGAGGATGGCCGTATTACGAAGCGGCGCGATCGCGACCATGGTGGCCAGCCGGACTCGACTGGTTACCGCAGCCGCTGCCGCCAGCGCGGTGAAGGGCTCGTAGTTCTGGTAGGCGACGCGGTCCACCACCCCCAGAGTGCTGAACGGACCGGCGTCCGCCCGCTTCGCCCACTCGAAGAGGAGCTCGGCGCCGATTCCCGACGTGGAGGTCGGCAGGCCGACCCCGATGTTCATGTATCCGTCGCTCCTTCGGAGGAGATGATAAGTTTTTGCGGATGACAGCGTTCCGTGGGTCGGCGGCCCCGCCACAATCGTGGAACCACTTCGGCTTCGCCGTCGACGACGGGATCGCCACGCTCACCTTCGACCGTCCGCAGAAACTGAATGCTCTGACCTTCGAGGTCTATGCGGATCTCCGCGACCTGCTGACCGATCTCCCGCAGCGCGAGGACGTCCGGGTGCTGGTCATCACCGGCACGGGCCGCGGTTTCAGCTCCGGTGGCGACGTCACCGAGATCATCGGCGAGCTCCAGAAGCTGGATCCGCGCGACTTACTGGCCTTCACCCGCATGACCGGAACCGTCACCCAGCGAATGCGCGACTGCCCGCTTCCGATCATCGCCTCGGTCAACGGGGTCGCGGCCGGGGCCGGCGCGGTGATCGCGCTCGCCGCCGACCTTCGCCTCCTCGCCCGCTCGGCCACGTTCTCGTTTCTGTTTACGAGAGTCGGGCTATCGGGTGGCGACATGGGCTCCGCCTACCTGCTCCCGCGGTTGATCGGCCTGGGCCGCGCCAGCGAGCTGCTCTTACTCGGCGAGCAGGTGACCGCCGACCGGGCCCTCGCCGTCGGGCTCGCCAACGCCGTGGTGGACGATAGCGAGCTCAGCGCGGCCACGACCGAGGTGGCCCGGAGGCTCGCGCAAGGCCCGGCGCTGGCCTACGCCGCGACCAAGATGCTGATCTCGAAACAACTGGACATGAACCTCGGCGCCGCGCTCGAGCTGGACAGCATGACCCAGGCGCTGCTGATGAAGAGCGTCGACCATGCGGAGTTTTACGCGGCATTCCGCGAAGGGCGGCAACCGAATTGGACCGGCCGATAGAGAGCCCCCACGAGATCCGCAATCCGGAAACCCTCCCGCCTCCGATGGGTTTCTCTCACGCGGTGGTAGCCCAGACCGGCCGCACCGTCTACCTGGCTGGGCAGACAGCACAGCGGCCCGACGGGAGTCTCGTGGCCGGCACGATGGCCGAGCAATTCGACGTGGCCGCCGGCAACGTCGTGCTGGCCCTGGAGGGGGCCGGCGCTCGTCCGAAGGACCTGGTCAGCCTGCAGATCTTCGTGACGGACGTCGACGAATACCGGCGCCAGTCGAAGGAAATCGGGCAAGCCTATCGGCGGCATTTCGGCCGCCACTACCCGGCGATGGCGCTACTCGAGGTCCGCCGGCTCTTCGATCCCAAGGCCATGGTCGAGCTGATTGGGATCGCCGTCACCGCCTGAGCCCGTCCATGCGGTCGCTCTGGCGGTGTCCGCGCTGCGGTCGACGCTTCGCCAACCGCAATCAATCGCACACTTGCGCTCGCCGTACCTTGACCGAGCATCTCGCCGGGAAATCGCCCGAGGTGGTCGCGCTCTACCGACGCTTCGCGACGATGGTGCGAAGCTGCGGGCCGGTGACCGTTGTCCCGGAAAAGACCCGGATTGCGTTCCAGGTTCGAATGAGCTTCGCGGCCGTGATGCTCAAGCGACGGTGGCTCGACGGCCACGTGGTCCTCGCCCGCCGCTTGGAAGACCCGCGCTTTCGCGCCATCCAGACGATCTCGCCCGGAAACCATGTCCACCAGTTCCGGATCGAAACGCCGGATCAACTCGACGATCGGGTCAGCCAGTGGCTACGCGAGGCCTACGCCGTCGGCGAGCAGCGACATCTGCGAGCGAGAAGAGGGCTTGCCTCGAGCGCAAGCCCTCTCCATGCGTCGATCGACTAGTCGCCCTCTTGATCCGCCCGCATGATGATCTGGCCACGGATCTCGCCACCCGGGTGATTCGGCAGCGTGTGGACGTTCACGTACGCGTCACCGCTTCGGATATCGGTAAGGAGCTCTGCGAGTGGATGGCCGGCGAGCGGTCCCTTAAAGTCCGCAGCCGTAAACGTGCCCTGCGACAGGAGACCGTTGACCGTTCCGGTTGGCGTGGCCGAGCTAAAGAGGAAAACGACAACCGGACCGTTCACGCCGGAACCGTTCAGGTGGATGTGCGATGCGAAGACACCGGTGATGTTGTGGACCTCCAGCCGGAAATGCACGGCACGTCCGTTTTCGTCCATCCAGAAGATGGCGTGTCCGGTGGCCAGCGAGGTGCCCGGTGTCGACGAGCCGCTGGTGATGACCTCGCCAGTGCCCGTGAGCGACGCCTTGAACCCTTCGTCTCCCGAAACCACTTGCCCTCGGATCTCACCGCCCGGATGGCTGGGCAGGGTATGCACGTTGACGTAGGCATCGCCGCTGCGAATGTCGGTCAGGAGCTCCGAGAACGGATGGCCAAAGAGCGGCCCCACCAGGCTAGCTGCAGTGATGGTCCCCTGTGAGAGCAGGCCGTTGACCTCGCCCGTCGGCACAGCCGAATTGAAGAGGGGGACCACGACGGGCCCGTTGACCCCGGCGCCGTTGAGGTGGATGTGCGCCGCGAAGGCCCCGGTCAGGTGGGACACCGTCAAGCGGTAGCGGAGCGCGTGCCCATCTTCACTGAGCTGGAAGGTCGCCATACCAGTTGCCAGGGACGTCCCCGGTGCGGACGTGCTGGTCGTGATGACTTCTTGCGTTCCGGTCAGGTGCGCGGCGAAGCCACCGTCTTCGCCGGCGTTTGCAAGCACCCGTCCGCGGATCTCGCCGCCCGGGTGGTTGGGCAGCGTATGGACGTTGACGTACGCGTCACCGTTGCGGATATCCGTAAGGAGCTCTGAAAATGGATGGCCGAACAATGGGCCGACGAAGTCGGTAGCCCGGATCGTCCCCTGTGAGAGGAGACCATTCACTTCGCCTGTTGGCTGGGCGGAATTGAAAAGGAAGACAACCACTGGACCATTGACCCCGGCGCCGTTCAGGTGGATGTGCGCCGCGAAGGCCCCGGTCAAGTGGGAGACGCTCAGGCGATACCGAAGGGCCTGCCCGTCTTCACTGAGCCGGAACGTAGCGAGGCCGCTCGCCAGCGAGGTTCCCGGCGTCGACGTCCCGGTCGTAATGACCTCCTGGGTCCCAGTGAGGTTGGCAATCGCCGGACCCTGCCGCGAAGCCGTAGCCGAAGCCGTCGTGAATACGGAAACAACGAGCACACTGGCGATCGCCAAAAGTCGCCTCATCAGAATGCCTCCTCCACAACCCCAAGCGCCTTGACGCGACGCCTTGGACGTTACCCCAACTGCCCGCCGAAGTCGAACCCTATCTCGGTTTCTTCGGACAGGGGTTACAGCATGGCCGCTCGAGACTAGGCCGTGGCGAGATCGGGTAACCGATCGAAGAAAGGCGGCCAGTCGCCATGATATGAAACCTCGAACTCATTGGCATGTGCCGCCCCGGGACCATCAACGAAGATGGCCAGTCCCCAGGTGTTGTAGCCAGGGTAGTCACGTGGCACGGAGCAACAGCCGAAGCTGGGCGACAGTCCGTAGTTTCCTGAGACCGCGACCACCCAGATGAGCTCGTCACGGTTGCCGCCGCCTAATTCCGGATCGGCGCGCTGCAAATCGCGACGGTACATCAGCTTTGCCTCCACCCGGGAAAACACCTTGTGGTCGTATCCCTGGAGTCCCGCGTCGATGACGGACTGTTTCGAGAGATGCGGATGAACGGGCGCGCTCGGCGGAGCACCCAGCGCAACGACCAGGCCCACCACAGCGAGAGGAAGCAGCCCGTAGATCAGCCTCGGCCACCGAGCTGCAACGGTCGAGAGACGTCCCATCTACGAATAACGGGTCGCGTGGGTTCCTCCTTCCGGCTACTGTCTCGCTCCGTAATTTCTGGGCGGCTCCGACCTTCAATCGATCATGCGACAGGCCATACTCTTGATCGCGCTCGCTCTGGCCGCCTGCCAGCCGCAGGCTTTGGCCCATGTCACGCCATCCGCGGCGTCCGCAACTCACTCACCCGGGCCGGCTGCCCCTCCGGGCGACCTCATTTACATGCAGGATCCGAACGCGCCGCGGATGCTCGAAATGGATTGGTCCGGCAAGGTTCGAGGATCGGTATCCGCACAGGGTTTCGGCATACCTTCGCCTGACGGCTCCAGGTTCTTCCGGTCAACTGATCGCATCGTGGTTGAGGACTGGCGTGGTCACACTCTCGGAGCACTGGACGCCGACGCAAGCTCCTATGGTTTAGGAACCTGGGCTGACGATGGCCAGCACTTCTGCGGCATCGTCTTTCCGCCTGGGAGTGGCCCCGACGCCGGCAAAGCCTCACTGTGGGTCGGTGCCCCAGGCGAGACTGGCCGGATTGTCGCCGCTGTTGGCAAACCAGGATCGCAACCCGGAGTCGCGGCGTGCTCCCTCAAGAACAACCGGGCAATCGTCGCCGGAGGGCTGTCTCCCCACTGGCCCCCTGGTGCAAACCGCTACCTGATCACGGCCGAGATCCAGGTTGTAAACCTTACGACCGGCGCCATCGAGTTCGAACGTGATTATCCGCTCGGCAACCTTGGAGGCCAGTTAGAGACGGGGCCGCGAGGCGACTGGGTGCTGGTCGCCGCATCTCCCGACGCACGTTATGTCGCCGAAAACGGCATCTTCAATGGCACCGCCACTATTCGGGAGGTCCCCACGGGCAAATCCGTAGCGACCCTGCAAGGGAGCGTTCGTGGCTTCAGCTCGGACGGAACTCGGATCGTCGTCGACGTCGGAACTGGAGGATCTGCCGAAGTCCAGGTCGCGACCTGGTCGGACCAGAAGGTGGTCTGGCGTCGTCCCGGGGTGGCGGTCACAATGCTTGCCCGCCCAAATTCGAACGACATCATGATTGGCGTGACCAGTCCTTCGGGCGACAACAGCGACCTCATCGCGGTGGACGCCGACGGCAACTCCCGCATCGTCATCCGAAACGCGTCGGTTACCTGGCCCTGCCCCTGCGCGATCGGCGTTTAAGTGACGCGCGGTTCGCTGCGGGCTCGAAAGAGGTCCCGGGCGATGATCTCCCGCTGGATCTCCGACGTCCCCTCGTAGATGCGAGGTGCGCGGACTTCACGGTAGAGGTGTTCGAGCAGGTGCCCACGTTCGAGGGCGACCGCGCCATGCACCTGGATCGCGACGTCGATCACCTGCTGCGCGGTCTCGGTGGCAAATAGCTTCGCCATGGCCGAGCGCCGCGCCACATGCTGGTCTCCTCGGTCATACGCCTCCGCGGCCGAGTACACCAGTGCCCGGGCCGCCTCGAGGCGGGTGGCCATCTCGGCGAGTTGATGGGAAACGGCCTGGAACTCTTTGATGGCTCGCCCAAAGGCCTGCCTGGTGGAGGCATGCCCGACGGCGGCGTCGAGTGCGGCCTGCGCCATCCCGATGGCGGAAGCACCCACGCTCGGCCGGAATAAGTCGAGGGTCCGCATCGCCAGCTTGAAGCCCCGGTCGACCTCGCCCAGGACCTGCTGCTCCGACACGAACACGCCATCCAGCTCGAGCCGGCCGATCGGGTGGGCCGAGAGCAGGTGAAGCGTGGATCCACTCAGCCCCTTCGCGTCGCCATTCACGATGAAGGCCGTGATCCCCTTCGTTCCCGCCCCGGGCGTGGTCCTGGCAAAGATCGTGTAGACGTCCGCATCCGGCGCGTTCGAGATGAAAACCTTGGTGCCTGACAGCCGATAGCCTTTGTCGTCACGCTCCGCACGCAGCGCAAGCGCTCCGGCGTCGGTCCCGGCCTCAGGCTCGGTCAGCGCGAAGGCGGCGACGGCCTCGCCGCGCGCCACCGGTGCCGCGTACCGTCCGGCTTGCTCCTCGGAGCCGGCCAGCACGATGGGATAGGCGCCCAGGGTCTGAATTGCAATGGCGTTCTCGGACGCAGTCGATTCCCGGGCCAGTGCCTCGCGAACGACGCAGAGATCGATGGCGGAAACGTCGCCCTCGCGCGTCCCGCCGGCACGTTGCGGAAACAGCCGCGGCAACAATCCTCCCTCTGCCAGGTCGTGGATAAGGCGCCGATTGACCCGTCCCTCCTCCCCAGAGGCAGCGACCGGCGCGAGTTTCCGGGCCATCGCGGTCGCCTCGCCGGACAAGCGCTCCCTGTCCGTCATCCCTGCACGGCGCCCCCATCGATGACGATGCCCTGGCCGTTGACGCCCCGGGCCGCTTCCGAGCAGAGGTAGGCCGTAAAGGCGGCCACTTCCTTGACGGTCATCAGACGTCCCTGAGGGCTGAACCCTTCGAGGATTTTTCGGGCATCCTGTTCGGTGCGCCCGGTCAGCTTCGAGATGTTCGCCGTTGAGGCATCGGTCATCTTGGTATCGACGTAGCCAGGGCAGACCGCGTTGACGGTGATCCCTCGAGTGGCGACCTCCGCCGCCACCGCGCGGGTCAGGCCCAGCAGCGCATGCTTCGAGGCGGCATAGGCCGCGATGTAGGGCGCACCCACTTTGGCGGCGATCGAGGCGATGTTGACGATCCTCCCCCACTTCGCCTGGAGCATCATGGGCAGCGCCGCTCGCGTGCAGTAGAAGGCACCCGTCGCGTTGACCCGCAGCATCCGATCCCACATCTCGTCGGTGGTATCGGTGAGCTTGGCGCTGCCCGCGATTCCGGCGTTGTTCACGAGGATCAACGGTTCGCCGAGCGTGCTTTTGACCTGGGCGAACATCGCGTCCACCTGCGCCCGATCGGTGACGTCGCAGACGAACGGCTCGCCATGCCGCCCCGTGGCACGGATCGCCGCCACGGTGTCGGCCAGCTCATTGCCGGAGCGAGCCGCTACCGCGACATCCGCGCCGGCCGATGCCAGGGCTAGGGCAGCCTCGCGGCCGATGCCGCGGCCCCCGCCGGTAACCAGAGCAACGCGGCCGGTCAGCTCCGCCAACGTCAGTGCTCGCCCAGGATCTTGGTCAGCTTGGGCAGGTCGATGTTGCCGCCCGAAACGATGCAGGCGATGCGCCCCTTCCCCGCATTCCCCGATAACGCCACCGCGAGGGCGACGGCGCCGGCTCCCTCGGCAATCACCCGATTGCGTTCCGCCATCAGGCGCAGGGCCGCCGCGATCTCATCGAGGCTCGTCGTGAACGAGCCGTCGAGTAGCTCCCGTGCCATAGCCAGCATGTTCGGGAACACCGTCTTGCTGCCGATGCCGTCGACGAACGACGGCTGGTAATCGACCACCTGCGGCGAGCCGGCCTTCAGCGATGCCCTGAGCGGCGCGCCGGTCTCGGCTTCCACCGCGTAGATGCGGACCGATGGCTTGAGCGCGCGAAGCGCGGTGGCAATGCCGCCCGCTAGCCCGCCGCCGCCCCACGGAATCAGGACCGTATCAACCTCGGGAAGGTCATCGAGCAGCTCGAGGCCGATGGTGCCGTTGCCGGCCATCACGTGATCGTCATCGAAGGAGTGAATGAAGACGGCATCGATTCCGGGATAACTTCGATCGGTAAAGGTCTGCCACCAGCGGTCGAAGGGGACCTTGATCACGCGGCCGCCGAGCCGCTCGATCGCCTGTACCTTGGTGTCCGGCGCGTAGTCGGGCGCGATCACCGTGCACGGAATGCCGAGCCGGCGCGCGTTCCACGCGGCCCCCTGCGCCATGTTGCCGGCGCTCGCGACCAGGACGCCCTTGGCGAGCTCCGCCTTCGACCTCGCGCTCATCGCGTTGGCGGCACCGCGGATCTTGAAGGACCCGATCGGCTGCAGGTTCTCCAGCTTGAGATAGATCTCAGCAGGCGCATCCCAGACGTTGAGCCGTACCAGCGGGGTGCGGATGCCGGCCTGGGCCACCACCGGCCGTGCGCGGCGGATTTCGTCGATGTCCAACCCGGTCGCCTTCACATGTGTACCTTCTGACCGGTCCCCGTTTCACGCGCCCGGCGAACCAGATAGGCGGCGGAGGCGACATCTTCTACCGCGAGCCCGAGCGATTTGAACAGCGTCAGCTCGCGGGGCGACCGGCGGCCCGGGTTCTTGCCGATGATGACCTCGCCCAGCTCGGCCTGCACGTGGTCAGCCGTGACTGCATCCTCGCGCATCGCGATCAGCAGGTCACCGGCCTCCGCAAGCGCCGACTCGCGACGGTCCACGAATAGGCGCGAGGCCACCATGGTGGCGGTGTCGATCTCGCGCGAGGTCGGTATCGAGGATCCGACCGCGTTGATGTGAACGCCCTCCTTGAGCCACTCGCGCTTGAGGATCGGTTGGGGGCTTGCGGTTACGGTTGCCACGAGATCGGCCTCACGGACCGCTGCTTCGGCGCTTGGCGCGGCCTCGATCGGGAACCCGAAGCGCCGGCGTAGCTCCGATGCCAGGGCGGCGGCGTGTTCCGGGTTGCGGCTCCAGATGCGGACGCGACGGAGCGGCCGGACGGCGGCGATCGCTTCGATGTGGGTTCGTGCCTGCACGCCGGCGCCCAGGACCGCCAGCTCGCTGGCGTCAGGCCGGGCGAGCACGTCAGTCGCCACACCCGACACCGCCGCCGTGCGGATGGCGGTTATGGCCGCTCCGTCCAGCAGCGCGGACAGGCGTCCGGTGTCCGCTTCAAAGAGGAGCACCGCGCCCTGGTGGGTATCGATGCCGCGGCTGGCATTGCCGGGGAAGACGGACACGGCCTTCAGGCCGAGCGCGCCTTCCTGTCCCTCGCGCGGCGAGATGTAACCGGGCATCAAGCCAAGAAAGCCACTGACCCCGGGCACGCGCATCACCGTCCGCAATGGAACCAGCGCCTCTCCTCGGGCCAGCGCCGCGAGGGCGTCGCGCATCACCTTGATGCATTCCGGCATCGGCATCAGCTGCGCGACCTGCTCGCCATTGAGGACCAGAACCTCCATTAGGCCGCCGCCTCCATCCGTGAGACCAGCGCCTCGCGCCCGTCGCTCGTCAGATGCACGTCGACGGCCTCGAGCCACGGCCGGAACTGGTCGACCGTGCGCGGGCCGATCAGCGCCGACGTGACCGCCGGGTGGCTGAGGACCCAGGCCAGAGCCAGCGTTCCGGTGTCCAGGCCGCGCTCTGCGGCGGCAGCGCGCAGGGCGTCGATCGCCTTGAAGTTGCCAGCGGTCATCAGGTTCCCGTAGGGCTGCGGTCGAAGGTCGACGCGCGACCCCGCTGGTGGCCGCTCCCCAAACCGATATTTGCCGGTCAGCAGGCCGCCGGACGTCGGACTGTAGGGTGTGACGGCCATCCGCTCGTTGATCGCAAGCGGCAGGACCTCGGCCTCGATGGCGCGTTCCAGCAGGCTATAGCCGTTCTGCACCGATTGGTACCGATGCACGCCCAACCGGTCGCTGGCGGCCAGCGACTCGCGTAGTTGCGCGGCCGTGATGTTGCTAGCGCCCACATGCCGCACCTTTCCCGCGTGCATCAGGTCGTTCATCGTCTGCAGCGTCTCCTCGACGGGCGTGGCGGGGTCAGGCTCCATGATGACGTACAGGTCGAGGTAGTCGGTCTGGAGCCGACGGAGGCTGCCTTCGACCGCCTGCATGATGTGGCGTCGTGAGAGACTCCGGTCGTTGGGGCCCTCGGCGATTGCGTAGAAGACCTTGGTGGAGAGCACCAGGCGGTCCCGCACCTTGCGCTCCGTCAACCAGGCGCCGATGATCGTCTCCGAGACCCCACCTCCGTAGCTGTCGGCCGTGTCGAAATAGTTGATGCCGGCATCCCAGGCGCGGTCCATCAAGGCAAAGGCGGTCGCCTTGTCCTCCCCCTTCCCGAACAGTTCCGGCGCCGACCCAACGCCGCCAAATCCCCCGCAGCCCAGCCCGAGCACCGAGACCTTCATCCCGGTCCGTCCGAACGCGCGGTACTGCATTCCCTTCGTCGAGATGGTAAGCGTTTCGGCCATTGCTATCATCGGCAGCGAATGTCGGTGCAGCAGGGGGCGCGCCTTCGCCATCAGTCAGAGATTGCCAGCCTTCCCCTGGAGGGCGGCATCCTGCAATGGACGGTCGATCGGGATCTCGGGGCCCAGCATGTCATGGCGTACCGGCTGGTGCTCGAACCCGACTCCGCTCTGAGCCATGTTCACAGCGGCGCCGAGGAAGCCCTCTACGTCCTCGAGGGCGCTGGCGAGGTCCACGTGGAGGGAGCGAGGCACCAGGTCGGCGGGGGGCAGGCGGTCTTCATCCCCGACAGCGCCGAGCATACCTACGTGAACACCGGGGCGACGCCGCTGGTCATCGTGGGCGCGATGGCGCCACCCATCGACCTCGGTGACATTCATCCGGCGATGCCGCGACTGGACCTATCCGGCCTGAAATCCTCGAGTCTCAACGAAAGGGGTGTGGCTCCCACGATGATGGACGAACGTCAGGTCACGCCCACACTGATGGGTGAACGCAGCTTCCGGGTGTTGGTCAGTCCCGAGGTCGGATGCCGCCAGATGACCCAGTTCACGGGCGTGATTCCCACGGGGCGGGCGCCGCTCCATGCCCACCCCCATGAAGAGGCGGTCTATATCCTGGCCGGGACGGGGCGGCTCTGGATCGAGGACGCTCCGGTCGGCGATTTGCGCGCCGGCTCTGTGGTCTTCTTCCCCATCGGCGTTCGGCACACCCTGGAAAACACCGGCCGCGAAGACATGAAGGTGCTAGGCGCCTTCTCGCCTGCGGGCTCTCCCGAAGCCAAGCTTCCTCCGAGCCGCTAACCGCTACATTCCGAGATAGGCGCGCTGCATCTGCGGGTTCTGAAGCAGTGAGGCTGCCGTGCCGGCGAGGACAACGCGGCCGCTCTGCAGCACGTAGCCGCGGTTGGCGATGCCCAGCGCCATGGTGGCGTTCTGCTCGACCACGAAGATCGTGATCCCGGTCGCGTTCAGGCGCTGGATGGTCTCGAACTGCTGCTCCACCAGCACCGGCGCAAGTCCCATCGATGGCTCGTCCATGCAGAGGAAGCGGGGGCGTGACATCAGCGCCCGCGCCATGGCCAGCATCTGCTGCTCCCCGCCCGACATCGTGCCCCCCTTTTGCGCGCGCCGCTCCCGAAGCCGCGGGAACATCTCCAGGACGCTCTCGAGATCCTTGTCGATCTCGGCCCGGTCGTTCCGGATGAACGCGCCCATCATCAGGTTCTCCAGCACGGTCAAACGAGGAAAGATACGCCGGGCCTCGGGAACGATCGCGATTCCGTGCGCGACGCGACGCGAGGTGTTCCAGTTGGTGATGTCCTCGCCCTCGTACCATACCGACCCTTTCGCCGGCCGCACCGAGCCGATGACGGTCTTCATCGTGGTCGACTTGCCGGAGGCATTGCCGCCGAGCAAGCAGACGATCTCGCCGCGCCGGATTTCCATGCTGACGTCGCGGAGCGCAGGCACCGGTCCGTAGCGCACCTCGACGGCCTGCAGGCGCAGGACGACGTCCGCTTTGGGCGGAGCCGCGTTAGCCGGACGCTGCCCGTCGGCCGAGGTAGGCTTCGACGACTCTTGGATTGCTGCGAACCTCCTTGGGCAAGCCCTCCGCGATCTTCGCGCCGTGGTCCATGACGACGACGCGATCCGAGATCTCCATCACCAGCGGCATGTGGTGTTCGATCAGGAAAATCGTAAGCCCGCGGTCGCGCATGGAACGAATCAGGCCGGCCATTTCGATGCGCTCGTAC
The DNA here is from genome assembly GCA_035544955.1 of Candidatus Dormiibacterota bacterium. Classification (NCBI taxonomy): domain Bacteria; kingdom Bacillati; phylum Candidatus Dormiibacterota; species Candidatus Dormiibacterota bacterium. The sequence goes on along the minus strand of DASZZN010000018.1, from coordinate 80,147 downwards.
GGGTTCATCCCGGCAGCCGGCTCATCTAGTAGTAGCAGCTTCGGCCGCGCGGCCAGCGCCCGGGCAATCTCCGTACGCCGACGGTTGGCGTACGAAAGGCTGAACGCCGGGTCGTCGAGCCGCGCCTCGAGCCGTTCGCGGAAGAGATCGATTGCGGTGAGCACCTCCGCCTGGGCGGCCCGCTCCGCTCGCATGGTCGTAGGCCAGAACGTGACCGAGCCCAGCATGCCGCTACGGGTCCAGTGGTGGGTGCCGAGCAAAATGTTCTCCCGCACGGTGAGCTGCGGGAACACGCGGATGTTCTGAAAGGTTCGGGCGATCCCATGACGCGTGATCCGATGTGCCGGCTGGCGCACAAGCTCGCGGCCGAGCAACCGCACGGACCCCGCGGTCGGCTTCAGAATGCCGGAGATCAGGTTGAACACGGTGGTCTTGCCGGCACCGTTTGGGCCGACGAGACTGACAATCTCACCCTGGTTGACATCGACGTCGAAGCGATCGACGGCAGTCAATCCGCCGAAGTGGCATTTCAATCCTCGGATTTGTAGGACGGGCGTGCCGTCGCTCATGGCTTCGGCTCCGGTGCCACGATCGCGCCCGAGGCGCTTTCCAGGTCGGCCGCGTCGCGATCCGTCACGGCAGGAAGCTCGGATGCCTCGATTGCAGACTCGGCGCTGAGCAGCTCGACGGTGCCTCCCATGGCGGCGCGCGGCCGAATGGAAACGATGCCAAGCAGTCCCTGCGGCCGGAAGATCATCAGCACGATAAGAACGATGCTGAAAACCACGTACTTGTAGAGGACAAGCTGCTGGAGTACGAAGGGCAGGATGGTAACCAGCGTCGCGCCGACGATCGAGCCTGGAATGCTGCCAAGGCCGCCCAGCACGACCATGATGAACACCAACACCGTCCCTTGCACGTCGAAGCTGCCGGGGAAAGCATTGTGGATATAGGCCGCGTCGATCAAGCCGACGATACCCGCCATGACCGCGCTGGTACAAAAGGCCAGCAGCCGATACTTGAAAGTGTTCACCCCCATGGCGCGCGCAGCCAGCTCGTCTTCGCGGATTGCGACCCAGGCCCTTCCGGTGCGAGATCCACGCCATCGAAGCAGGCAGAAAACGCTGATGGCGAGGAATCCCAGAAAGATCCAGTAGTACGTCCGCGATTGAAGGGCGGCGCCGTGGATTAAGGGCACCCAGGATGGCAGCCGGAGAGCATCGACCATGTGAATGCCGGCCGTACCACCGGTGAGGTTGAAGTCACTCGGCCCGAACTGATGGCCCGCCAGCACCGGAGGGCGGTCGAGATCGATCGTGATCTCTCGAATGATCAGGCCGAAGGCGAGGGTGACAATCGCGAGGTAGTCCCCGCGCAGGCGAAGTGATGGGATCCCGACGAGAAGTGCGAAGCCGAGCGTCACCGCAACCACCGTGACGAGAGCCGACCAAAGGGGCAGATGCTGATGGAGCTGATCACTCGCGACCAACGCGTAGGCGTAGGAGCCAATGGCGAAGAACGCGATGAAGCCGAGATTCAGGAGTCCCGCATAACCAACAACGAGATTGAGAGCGACCGCCAGGCATGCGTACATGGCGCAGGTGGTCAGAATGCGGATCCAGAACTCCGCGCCGGTCCAGGCCGAGTTATCTTCTACGTACTGCAACACAAGAGGCACGGCAGAAGCGACGATCAGCAGCGGGAATAGAGCCTGCGGTTTGGTTAGCGCCCGGTTCCACCCATACGGTCCCGACTCCCATAAGCGCTTGAGCCAGTGCACTGGTTCAGCGTCAGCGACGTGCGCGCTCACGCGCGGTCCGTCAGTGGCTGGCCAAAGAGTCCCTGAGGGCGAACCAGAAGCACCAGGATCAGCGCCAGGAAGGCGAACGTGTCTTGGTACTGGCTGCTAATGAAACCGCCGCCCATGCTTTCCAGAACGCCGAGCAACAGACCGCCGACCATAGCACCCCGGAGATTTCCAATCCCGCCGATCACCGCAGCCGTGAAGGCCTTGATCCCCAGCAGGTAGCCCATGAAGAAATTCACCGTTGAGAAGCGGAGGCCGAAGAGGATCCCGCCAACCCCGGCCAATGCCGACCCGATGAGGAAGGTCACCACGATGACCCGGTCGACGTCGATGCCCATGAAGGTGGCCGCTTCGCGATCTTGCGCGGTGGCCCGCATCGCGCTGCCAAACCGGGTGCGAAAGACGAACAGATCGAGGCCGACCATGAGAAGAATCGCGGCGACGAACAGCGTGGCGCCCATGAATGGAGTCGCGACGTTCCCAACCTGAAACACGACTTGCGGCGTCAGCGAGTTGCTCGGCACCAGCACCGGCGCGGGGCTGATCTGCACCTGGACGACACTCTCGAGCAACAGGGAGACGCCGATCGCCGTGATCAGCGGCGCGAGACGGTTGGCATTTCGAAGGGGTCGATAGGCGATCCGCTCGATGCCGACCCCGAGGAGTCCGCTTCCTCCTATGGCCGCCAAGACCATGAGGGCCACAACGAGGGCCGCCGGAATGGAGGCGACGCCATTGTGGACGAAGAGGACCGCGACGCCTGCCGCAAGGAAGCCGCCCGCCATGAAAACGTCGCCATGCGCGAAGTTGAGCATTTCCAGGATGCCATAGACCAGCGTGTAGCCCAGGGCGATGAGCGCATAGAGGCTTCCTGCTTCCAGCCCGTTAACCAGCTGCTGCGGAAAGTTCTGCAGGAAGTAATCCATTGTCGGAAACGGGGACGGTTACCCGTCCCCCGGCTACTGCTTACCCGCTAAGAGACTTCACGGCGACCATCGTAGGCGCGGCGATGGTGCCTTGCGCCTGGAAGATACCAATGGTTACGTTAGTGACATCGCCCTTGCTGTCGTACTTGATCGGCCCAAGGATCGTGTTGAAGGTGTCACTGCCCAGGTGGCTCAGGACGTCCTTGCGCGAGATCTTGCCGTTATTGACCGGTGCATTGGCGATAGCCTGGAGCAGCACCTGCGTGGCAGCGTAGGCCGAGCCGTAAAATGGCCCCGCGTCGCTGATTGAGTTGGCGCCGTACTCCGCCTTATAGCCGGCGACGAAACTGGCTGCCGTCGACACACTCTGCGGATCCGCGGTCACGTTCGAGGCGTACGCGCCGAGGTAAGCTCCTTGAGACTTGGTGATGATCGACGAGTCGTCCTCTCCGTCCGTACCGAGGAAGTTGATGTTCTGGCCAATGTTGAGCTTCGCTTGCTTCATCTGCTGAACCAGCGGCGCAGTCTCGCTGCCTTCATCGGCGAAGAACACCCAGTCGGCGTTGAATGCCTTCATGTTCGTGACGACAGTCGTGAAGTTTGTCTGGCCATTGGTGGCGACGTCACGCTTTGTCTGAACGGTCGATGCATGCGCCTTTAGGTAGCTTTCAACGGCGTCCGCAAGAGGTCGGGAGTAGTCGGTCCCTGAGTCGAGAATCTCGATCTTTTTAGCGCCCTTGTCGATCATGAACTGCCCGTCAAGGGCTGCCTGCTTGTCGTCGCGAGCGTTGACGCGATGAGCCACGGTGTAGCCGCCCTCCGTGACCTTGATGGCCGACGCCGACTCCGTTACAAATGGCAGCGGCGGATTCGCACTCTGGAGACCCGGTTCAGTCGCCAAGACCTGACTTGAGTTCATCGGGCCAACGACGCCGAGAATGGTGGGATCCGAAAAGCCCTGGGCCTGGAACGTCGTCGCTGTCTGGGAGTTGTGTTGATCATCCCAAGGAACGAGGTTAACCTGGGTCCCGTGAACGCCGCCGCTGTTATTGAAATCCTTGACCGCAAGCCGGATACCTCGCAAGGCTCCTGCCCCGATCGAGGCCTCGTCGCCGGTGAAGGGTCCTTCCGCCGCGATCTGGACCTTGTCGGGTTTGCTGGGCGCGGTTCCGGTTGTGCTGCTCCCGCATGCCGCCAGCCCCACGCTGGCCATGGCAGCGAGAACAAGAATCCTTGGCTTTACCATCCTCCCTGTCGACCTCCTCTTCCTTTGTCGAAGACCTAAATTCGTGCGCTCTTTATACACGCTTGGACGACGGAGAGCAACCGCCGACCGGCGGCTCTAACCCTTTCTAATTCGGCGCCTGGACAAGCAGGTCGGGATGCCGGTCGATCGCATCAAGGACCGCGTCCACGTCCGCGGCGGTGTTGTAGTAGTGCAGCGATACCCGTAGGGAGCCGTCGCGGGTCGAGCAGAGGATGCTCTCGCGAGCCAGCGCCTCGACGAGCTTGGGCGCGTCGGTCGATCGAACCATGACCAGCGGACCCCGGTCGGCCGGCGCCTCCGGCGTGAGGAGGGCGAGTCCGCGCTCGCGCACACCGTCGATAAACCGTCCGGTCAGTGCCTGGACGTGCGCCTGGATGACGTCGAGCCCCACGGCGGCGAGCAGCTGCAGCGCCGCCAGTGAGGCATAGACATTGGGCACCGGCGGGGACCCGGTCTCGAACCGCCGAGCGGTCGCCGCGTAGCGCAGGTGGTGGACGTCGTAGGCGAACACGTTCTCCTGCCCGAACCAGCCCGAGTCGCTCGGCTCGAAGCGGTCGATCAGCTCCTGCCGCATGTACATGAAGGCCACACCTGGCGCGCCCAGCAGGTACTTCAGCGCACCGGTCACCAGGATGTCGACGTCGAGTGCCTTGACGTCCATCGGCTGCGTTCCCATGCTCTGGTAGGCGTCAATCAGGAGATAGGCGCCTCGCTCGTGGGCCAGCTCGGCCAGTGCGCTGATGTTGTTTTTGAACCCGTTCTTGTAGCAAACCTGGGTGGTGGAAACCAGCGCCGTCCGGTCATCGACCTCGTCCTCGAAGGCGCTGAGGGGCAGGCGGGTCCCGGTCGCCTTCGCGAACGCAACCTGGGCGCCCCGGCGCTGCTGCGCCAGCCAGATATGGCCCACGGTCGGGAAGTCGAAGTCGCTGGTCACGACCTTGGGGCGCTCTTTGTAGCTGAGTGCGCTGGCGAGGGAATTGAGGGCGGTCGACACGGAGAAGGTGACCGCGACCTCGGCCGGCTCGGCGTTGATCAGCCGCGCGAACTCGACTCGTAGCTCCTCCATCCGCCCCACCCAGATCTCCCAGGGATTGCCGTGGGTGTGCCAGGACTCCAGGAACTCGTGCATGGCGGCTTCCACCGGCCTCGACAGCGCACCCTGCGAGCAGCTGCTCAGGTACACCTTCTGGTCGAAGATAGGGAACTGTTTGCGGAACGCCGCGACGCCGTTGTCCTGGACGGTTGGGCGCGACACTTCTGGCATTCTAGTGTCGTGCCGCGCGCCATGATCTCCCGCAAGTCGGGCTTGTTCACCGAGTCGGTCATCCGCGAGATGACGCGACTGTGTATCGCCGAGCATGGCGAGAACTGCCTCAACCTGGCACAGGGATTCCCCGACTTCGCTGCACCCGCCGAACTCAAGGAGGCGGCGGTCGACGCCATCCGCAAGGACTTCAATCAATACGCCACCACCTGGGGCGCCAAGGTCATGCGGGACGCGATCGCGGCCAAGACGAAGCACTTCCGGCAAATGACCGTGGATCCCGAGACGGAGATCACCGTCTGCTGCGGTGTGACCGAAGCGATGCTGTCGACCATCCTCGCGCTGGTCGACCCTGGCGATGAGGTCATCATCTTCGAGCCCTTCTACGAGAACTACGGGCCGGATTGCATTCTGTCGGGAGCAACACCGGTGGTTGTCCCGCTCGTACCGCCTGACTGGCACTTCGACCGGGACCAGCTGCGGCGGGCCTTCAACGCGCGAACGCGCGCGATCATCATCAACACCCCACACAACCCGACCGGCAAGGTCTACAGCCGCGACGAGCTTTCATTCATCGCCGGACTCTGCCAGGAGTTCGACGTGATCGCCATCACCGACGAGATCTACGAGCACCTCGTTTACCGCGGCGAGCACGTCAGCATCGCCACCCTCGATGGGATGCGGGATCGCACGGTGACGATCAACGGCCTGTCCAAGACCTACAGCGTGACCGGCTGGCGGCTGGCCTATGCCATCGCGCCCGCCGAGATGACCAGCGCGATCCGCAAGGTCCACGACTTCGTCACCGTCGGCGCGCCGCACCCCCTCCAGGTCGCGGCCGCGACAGCCTTGCGCTTCCCGGACCAGTACTACGTCGACCTGCTCGACGCCTATCGCGAGCGGCGGGATTTCATCCTCGAGATCCTGGACGACGCCGGTTTCAAATCCTATCCGCCAGACGGCGCCTACTACGTGATGACCGACGTCAGCGGCTTCGGCGAGGACGACGTGAGCCTTGCCCGCCGCATGGTGCGCGACATCGGGCTCGCCACGGTGCCGGGGAGCAGTTTCTACCTGGACCCGGAGCGCGGCCGCCGGCAGATCCGGTTCTCCTTTCCCAAGAAGATGGACACCCTGCGACGCGCGGCTGACCGGCTCAAGAAGCTGCAGCGGGTTTCCTGATGTACCTCGCCTGCCCGAACCGCTGCAGCACGAACCGGTTCGAGCTCTGGAATGCCTCCGTTTTTGTCGACAGCTCCGGGCGCTACCTCGAGTACAAGGCCGCCGACGCCCCGCTGTATCGGTGCACCGAGTGTGGTAGCCCGGTGGTCGACCTGGGTGAGGTCCCCGGTGCGATGGCTGCCGATCGCGAGGCTGAGGAAAGCCCGGCCCGCGAGTATGCGTGCCCGAGCTGCGAGGAGCTGTTCAGCGCGCCGAAAGAGCAGACCATCGTTGTCTGTCCCGCCTGCGGCCAGACGTTTCCCGTGCCGGAACCTACCTAGCGGCCCCGATCCGGCTGACGATCTCGGGAAGGACCTCGCCGGCTTTGCCATGGATGACCGTGGCGGCGACGTCGTCGAACGGGGTGGCCTCGGCGTTGACGATGCACAAATCGGCGCCGTGCTCGCGAGCCAATCGTGGAATGCCAGCCGCCGGGTACACCTGCAGCGAGCTGCCGACGATCAGTACCACGTCGGCTGCCATCGCCAGGGCCTGCGCGTCTCGCAGCGCCGCCATCGGGAGGGCCTCGCCGAAGAGGACCACGGTTGGTTTGAGGAAGCGGCCGCCGCAGGACGGACAGCTCGGTGGGCAGTGCTCGCGGTTCAGCCGGTCCGCCTGGTCTCGTGGGAAGCGTGCCTCACAATCGAGGCAGACGACCGCGTGCGACGAGCCATGAAGCTCGATCACCTCGCGACTCCCTGCGCGTTGATGCAGGCCGTCGGTGTTCTGGGTGATGACTGCGCGCAGGTAGCCCCGGCGCTCCAGTTCGGCGAGTGCGCGATGGGCGGGATTGGGCTGCGCGTCGGGACGCCGATGGTTGAGGCTGTAGGTCCAGTACTGCGAAGGGTCTTTCCGAAAGGTATCGATGTGGGCGACCTTGTAGGGATCGAATTTCGTCCACAGCCCGCCCTCGCCGCGGAAGTGTGGGATGCCGCTCTCCACCGAGACGCCCGCACCGGTGAAGGCGATGCCGGAACGCGCGTTGAGCAACAGCGCTGCGGCCTGGGCGACCGCGGCCTCAGTGGCCGTGGTCATCGTAGGCCGGCGAAGAGGTCGTCCTCGGGAATGGGCGCGTCCACCGAGCTGCGCACCCGCTCGAATGTCTCCATAGACCAGGCTTTGGGGCCGAGCGCCTCATTGAGCTTCAGGAACCAGCTGTCTTCCGGGATCTGGGTCCGATGGGCTCGCATCGCGGCGAGCTTCTTGTCGACGAACGCGCTCACGTCAAGCCACGTGGTGACGCGGTCGTCCGAGACGGCGAAGGGCGGCGGCTCGCCGTCGCTGGAGAAGCGGTTCTCCACGCCGGCCCGTTCCATCGCCTCGGCAATCTGCCGCATCACCGATTTCGGAAACGCGGAGTAGTAGAGCTTGCTCGGGCGAAACGGCTCGCCACCCGGAAAGCGCTCCACGTCGGCGGCGTAGAAGAAGGCGCCGATGGCCACTCGGTGAGTCTTGATGTGATCGGGATGCGCGTAACCACCAAACTCGTTTTGGGTGACGATCACCTGGGGACGGACCCGGCGCACGACCTGGATCAGCCGGCCGATCGCTTCTTCCTCATCGGCCTGCCAGAAGGTCTTCGGCTCCCGATTCCGGGGTAGGCCGGCCATGCCCGAGTCCTCGTAACCGAGGAAGACGAGCTCGTTGATGCCGAGGATCTTGACCGCGTTGCGCAGCTCCACTTCGCGGATGGTCGCGAGCCGTGGCGCAGCATCCTTGGGGTCGAGGTCTTTATCGAGGATCTCTCCGACCTCGCCACGAGTCGCGGTGACCAGCGTCGTCCGCACACCCTCCGCGCTGTAGCGAGCCAGCGTTCCGCCCATCCCGATGGATTCGTCGTCCGGGTGCGGCTCGACCGCAAGGAGGCTCAGGTCGCTCGCCATTATTTGCCCTTGCGCGAGCGGACTTCCTGGATCAACTGCGGCACGATCTTGTGGACATCGCCCACGACGCCAAGGTCCGCCATCTTGAAGATCGGCGCCTCCGGGTCCTTGTTGATGGCGATGATCGTCCTGGCACCCTTCATCCCGACCGTGTGCTGCATGGCGCCCGAGATGCCGAGCGCGATGTACACCGTCGGCTTGACAGTCTTGCCGGTCTGGCCGATCTGGAATGAGTAGGGTTTCCAGCCGGCATCGACGACCGCGCGGCTGGCACCGACCGCCGCACCCAGCTCGGCGGCGAGCTCATCGAGCATCTTGAAGTTCTCCGGCGCACCGAGCCCGCGTCCGCCACTCACAATGATGGCGGCATCCTCCAGCTTGGGACCGCTCGCCTTTTCGGTTTCACGCCGCAAGACCCGGGCGACCGGCTTGCTGGTGTCAACCGGATCGGTCAACGTCTCCACCTGTGGCGCTCCGGCGGAGGCTGCCGGCTCCGCCGTGACCGCTTTCGGCCGTATCAAGACCAGCGTCGGACCCTTGGCTTTTGGCACGGTTGTCACCAGCAGGCTGCCGCCGAACATCGGCGAGACGATGGCCCAACCGCCGTCTTTGGCGCCGATGTCGGTAGCGTTGGCGATCAGGGCCGTTCCGAGCCGTGCGCTGAGGCGAGACGCCACGTCGCGACCGTCGTAGGTCATGCCGAAGATCACCAGGTCGGGTTTGTCCTTGGCAAGCAGACGCGCCAGCAGCTCCACCGCCGGCGTGGCAAGGACGTCCCGAAAGGCGCCATCTTCGTGGACGTAAACCTTCTTCGCGCCGTACTTCCCGAGCGTTTCCACCGACTTCGACGCCCCCGGGCCGAGCGCGACAGCGGTCATGTCCCCGAGGGAGCGCGCTTTCGTCAGCAGCTCGAGCACGACGGGCTTCGGCGTGCCGTCGACGGTCTCCGCGAAGACCCAGACGCCGGCCATCAGATGACCTTCAGCTCTTTGAGGAAATCGGCGACGCGTTTGGCCCCGTCGCCCTTGTCCTCGACGATTTCCCCGGCCTTGCGCGCCTCGGCCGGCGTCGCGTCGACGACTTCCTGGGTCAGGGCGGCTTTGCCGGCCTGGCCGTCCAGGCCGATATCGCTCAGTCCGACCTGCTTCACTTCCTTGTTCTTCGCCTGCATGATCCCCCGGAGCGCGGGATAGCGCGCCTCGTTGATGCCGCCCGTTACGGTCACGACGGCGGGCAGGGGCGCCTCTACCACGTCGTAGCCGTCGTCGGTCTGCCGGTCGATCACGGCCTTGCCCTGGGCGACCTCGAGCTTCTTGGCAAAGCTGAGGAGCGGCAGCGCGAGGAACTCGGCCAGCTGTGCGGGGACCGCCCCGGAAGAGCCGTCAGTGCTCTCGGTGCCGCAAATGATCACGTCGTACGTCTGACCCTTGACCGCGGCCGCGATGGCGCGGGCGGTACTGATCGCGTCGGAGTTTTCCAGTGCCGTATCGGTGACCAGGATGCCGCGGTGTGCGCCCATGGCGAGCGCGCGCCGAATGGCGTCGACCGCCTTGGGCGGGCCCATCGAGATGACCGTGACCTCGCCCGCATCCTTCTCGACGATCTGCAGTCCCGCTTCGACCGCGTGCTCATCACCGGGGTCGAGGACCAGGTCGACGCCCTCGCGGACCAACCGCTTGGTCTGAGGGTCGAGCTTGCCCGGCGCGTTGGGATCGGGAATCTGCTTTATGCAGACGAGGACGTTCATAGGTGGCTACATCCATTATGGATAAACAGCGCCCAGTCGAACAGATGTTTGTACTATGATTGAGTACCCCAATGCCACGAACCGAGTACTTCGAGATCACGTCGAAGTCGGCAATCAACCGGGTGCAGCACATGGGCTTCAACTGGTCGCTGAACCCGTACCAGGGTTGCTTTCACAGTTGCGTCTACTGCTTTGCCCGGGCGCATGCGAAGCTGGCGGACCGCGACCCAGGGGCGGGGTTCAGCGCGAGGGTGGGCGTCAAGGTCAACCTGCCCGAGTTGCTCCGCCGCGAGCTGTCCGGGCGCAGCTGGAAGCGCGAAACGGTAGCCTTCGGAACGGCGACCGACCCCTACCAGCCGATCGAAGGCTCCTACCGCCTGACGCGCCGGTGCCTCGAGGCCTTCCGCGATTTCAAGACGCCAGTCGGTCTGATCACCAAGGGAACGATGGTGTTCCGAGACATCGACCTCCTGGTCGACCTCTCCCGGCAGGCGAAGACGACCGTCTGCTTCAGCGTTCCCACGGTCGATGAGGCCGTCTGGGCGAAGACCGAGCCGGGGACGCCTCCTCCGCACAAGCGACTCAAGGTCCTCAAGGCACTGGTCGACGCCGGCATCGAGGCCGGAGTCGGCATGGCCCCGGTGCTGCCGGGGCTTTCCGATTCGCTCGCCCAGCTGGAAGCGACGGTCGCGGCGGCGGCGGAAGCGGGCGCCTGCTTCGTCTGGGCGAACATCGTCTATCTGAAGCCGGGGACGAAGGAGCACTTCATGGAGTTCCTGGCGAGGGAGTATCCCTATCTGCTTGCCCGTTACCGCGATCTCTTCCCCGGAGCGTATGCGCCGGCCGCCGTCAAGGCGCCCGTGATCGGGGCGGTCAGCGCCCTCAAACGCCGCTACGCCGTGGGTGATCGGCGGGCGTGGCGGGCCGAGCCGCCGCCGGAGCCGCTCCAACTCGGATTAGCCGTCTAGTGGTCGTATTTGACTTCGGCGAGCGCATGTTCTACCGTAGCCGCGAGTGCTCCGCTGGCTGACCCGGCTGTTCGGGCAACACAACGAGGCTGAGACCGCCCCGGCAGTAGCACCACCACTAGAGACGCCACCGGCAGCGGTGGCCGAGCCGACACCGAGCGAAGCGGTGGCCGTGAGCCAAGAGGTGGCGGTGGCTGAGCCGGTCGAGGCCGAGTCGGCCGAAGTGCTTACCCTGGTCGAGCTTCCCGAGACCACTGCTGACGCGGAAGCCAAAGAGACCTGCCCGAACTGTGGCCGGACCAGCGTCTTCGCGGGACCGCCGGGCCAGCGGTTCTGCACCTACTGCGCGCTTCGCGACGAACTCTTCGAACGCAGCGCCGCCGCCACCGAGTAGCGACCCGCCTTGATTTCGCACCCCATCCTGTGGGAGAGCGGCGTCTACCTCCCCGAGCAACATCTCTGGCTCGACCCGAGGCAGCCGCGACCGCGAGCGATCATCAGCCACGCCCACAGTGACCACGTCGCCGACCACCCCCTCGCCTACGCCACACCCGCAACCCGCCGGCTCGTCACCCACCGACGGCGGCGGCCCCTCCGCGGCAGCGTCGAGGCGATCCCCTATGGCGAGTCCGTCGCGCTCGACCACTGCGCCGTCACGTTCTACCCAGCCGGGCACGTCCTCGGCTCCGCGCAGACGCTGGTGGATACCGACTTCGGCCGCATCCTCTATACCGGCGACCTCAAGACGCGGAGCGGCTTCACCAGCACGGCGGCGAAGCCTGTTCCGGCCGACGTGCTGGTCCTGGAAAGCACCTTTGGCAAGCCCCACTACCGCTTCCCCGACGCAGGCGAGGTGATAGCGGCGATGGTTTCATGGTGTAAGACGGTCCTCGACGGCGGGGCGACACCCGTACTGCTTGGTTACTCCCTGGGGAAAGGACAGGAAATCCTATCCGCGCTCGCCGCTGCCGACCTGGCGATCGCTCTTCACCCGTCGTCATTCAGCGTGACGGAAGTGTATCGAGAGCTCGGTTGTGACTTCCCGCCATATCAACAGCTGGGCGAGCCCGGACCTCGACCCGCAGTGGTGATCATGCCGCCATCCGCCCGCCGCGCTACCCTTGCCGACCAGCTTGGTGAATTCAAAACGGCGGCGCTGACCGGCTGGGCCATGGACCGAAGCCTCAAGGATCGCCTCGATGTCGACGCCGTCTTCCCGCTCTCCGACCACGCGGACTTCGAAGAACTGTGTTGTTACGCGGAGCAGGTCGGAGCGAGCATGACGTACACCGTGCTGGGTTTCGACGAAGAGCTCGCGATGCACCTGCGACGGCGCGGGTTGCGCGCGAAACCTCTGGCCGCCGTCGACCAACTGCGCCTCTTTTAGCGTGGCTGCATTTCGAATCTGCAAGATCGTTTTGGACTAAGCGTTATCTCCGGTATGCGCACAACGCGGTGCGCGGTTCGCCGCTCACGCGATAAGGAGGTGACGCATGGCGACCAGGAAGAAGGCCACGAAGAAGGCCAAGAAGGCGACCCGTAAGAGCCGCTAACAAGCGGTAACGAGAGGGGTCCGAAAGGGCCCCTCTCTCGTTTTCTCCCGACTGTCAGACATGCCCGGTCATGTAGGCACGGATCGCCAAGCCGAACATGAAGAGCGCGGCGAGGCCATAGACGAGCCCCTCGCGACGGCTCTCCCGCCCCGAGAGATAACTCGCTCCGACCGGGAACACGATCACCAGCAACGGGCCGTAGAGCCAGTGAAGTTGGTCACTGGGACGGGACCCCCCGGCGAACATCCCGATCCCGACCAGTCCCTGGACGATGAAGAGAAGCTCGGTCAGCACCAGGGTCGCCCGGAAGCTGCCAGGGGGCGTCTGCTTGCGGAAAAACGTGAAGAGGCCCCACACGGCGATGAAGGCGGTGATCAGGAGCCCGGCGCGAAACAAGCCGTTGTGAAGGATCAGCAGGGCGCTGTGCGACATCCGCTCATTATCGGTTGGGCAATTCGGGTCAGCGGCCGCCGCCACCCTACACTGGCTCGGAATGAGCCGCGACGGCCAGCGCTTGATGATCGTGATGCCGCACCCGGACGACGAGTGTTTCGGGTGCGCGTCGACGATCGCACGCTACAGCGCCGAGGGGGCAACTGTGAGCCTCGTCACCATGACACGCGGCGGGGCTGGGCTCTGGAGTGGCCGGGCGGCGGGCGACCTCCGCCGGCTGACGGACGTCCGGGAGCTCGAGCTCCGCGACGCCGCGGGCGAACTGGGCGTCGCATTCCTGGAAACCTTCGACTACCCGGATGGAGCCCTGGAAAAAGTTGAGGAGGTCGAGGCGGTCCGGGAGCGCTTGCTGGGCGACATCGTGGGTTGCCTGCGCAGCCACCGGCCGCAGGTTGTCGTCACCTTCGGGCCTGAGGGCACCTATGGTCATCCCGACCACAAGGTCGTCAGCCGCATGACGGTGCAGGCGTGCACGCTGAGCGGCGATCCTTCGGCCTACGAGCTCGAGGCGCTCGCGCTCGGCCTCTCATCCTGGTCACCGAGCAAGCTCTACTTCCAGACCGCCACCACGATGACCGTCGAATCGCTCCAGCTCCCGCCGCAGCCCCCCATAACGACTCGTATCTCGATCCGGGGGTTTGAAGAGGCGAAACTACGCGCCTTCGCTCATCACCGGACGCAGACGCAGGAGTGGGCGCCGCTACAGAAGTTCATCGAAGGTCAGGGCGACATGGAGGTCTTCTCACTTGTTGGCGCTGCGCCAGGTCTAACTGAGAACGACCTCTTCGATGGGGTCGAGGCCTGAGTTCGCGGCTGAGTTCACGAACCGTTCGTAGTTATTCGGCCCCCCGGTGCGATAACTAGTGGAGCGGATCCACGTCTTATATACGAATGTTCCGGAAAGTATTCGATGTGCATATGACCGGTGGGATCGTATAGTTCGCCGGCGAACGCCTCGATGTTCTGCGCTAACAAGTCGCGCGAGCGCTGATCTCCAGCGAAAACCACGCTACCGCCTCTCGTGGTTACCAACAAGAAATTGTCATCCGGCTCTATCGACACGAGTGCCAGCCAGGTGCCGTGTGGCGAGTCGGACGGCGGGCTATCTAGCGCAGCTGTAACTGCTGACTTCGGTCTGATCAATCCGGCTAGCTGCCTAAGCGCGGCCCTGGAGCCCTCAACCAGGACCGTCCTGCTCGGCATGAGTAGCGCGCGGGCGCCAAGCTTCGATGGCATCAACCCACCCCTATGGCTCGGCTCCGACACTGCTCGCTGCCCACTGGGTTTCCATCGCGCGACCGTCTAGGTCTTCATGTCGGAGGCCCATCGCGGCAAAGACAGCCGCGATTACCAGCAGTGGCGGCAGCAGGATGAGCAGCGCCAGCTGCAGGCTGTTAAGCGCGTCGGACAGCTTGCCAATGGCGAAAGGTGCGTAGGAATCTCCAAGAAGATGTTCGATCAGAAGCGAGATCGTCACGGCGCTTGCTCGCACGGTCGGTAGCACGACGTTCTGTTTGATCGCGGTGTACGGGCCGTTATAGAGGTAGAGGCACGCTGCACCCAGGAGGAACATCGGGATGAACAGCGCCAGGTTCGGCATCAGCAGCGCCAGGGCGACGAACACGGCGCCGGCAAGGAAGCCCGCGATCCCGACTGGCAGGTTGCTGGCCGATTGTCGCGCCTTCGTCAGCCGGTCGGCGATCACCCCACCGAGAAGCGAACCGGCGAGCAGGCCGAGCACGAGGACGCCACCCGCCAGCGTCCCGGCGCTTGCGGTTCCCAGGCCGAAGCGTCGGCTCAGATAGGTCGGGAGCCAGAACGCGGCACCCCCCAGTACGAAGAAGAGCGCGGTCTCGGCCGCGATGGTGGAGCGTAACGTCGGGATCTGCAGGAGCCGGACGAATGTGGTGAGGGTGATCGGCGGTGGCTTCTGGGTCTGCGGGCCCCGCGGCTCGGCAGCGCCCCGCATCGGCTCGCGGAGCCCGAAGGCCAGGACGGCGAAGACCAGGCCCGGAACGGCGGTCATGTAAAACGCGGCTCGCCAACCGAGCGTGCTGGCGACGATCCCGCCGCCGGCAAAACCGACGGCGATGCCAACCGCGGTTCCCGCCGCCCAGACGGACATGGCGCGTGCTCGTCCGTCTTTCTTGAAGTAGTCCCCGAGCAACGCGGTGCCTGCCGGGTAGTAGCTCGCTTCCCCGATTCCCAACACCGCGCGAGCCACAAACAGCTGAAGATAGCTGCGGGCCAGGCCGGTGAAGAGCGTGGCCAGGCTCCAGATCGTGACGCCGATGCCGACCACCGTCTTACGCACGCCCCGGTCGGCCCAGATACCAAAGGGAATCGTGGCGACCGCGTAGACGAGGAGGAAGGCGCTGCCCAGCAGGCCAACCTGACTATCGGTGAGGTGGAACTCGGCCTGGATCCTGGTTGCGACCGCCGGCAGGATATAGCGGTCGAGGTAATTGAGGAAATTGATGCCGACCATGACGCCGAGCACGTATCGCGCGTAGCCGCGTGGCATCCACGTGCATTATGCAGTGATGGGCGACAGCGTGGAACAGAAGCTCAGGGCGGAGGCGGACCACTGTTACCGGTGGAGCAACGGGCCGGGGGCCCAGTATGCCGTTCACAATCATCCCTACCGAAAGATCCTCTACGTTGAAAATGGCTCTATCACCTTCACGCCCGCGGGGAAGCCGGCGATTGTCATGAAGCCCGGAGACCGCCTGGACTTGCCGGCCGGGACGCCACATGGCGCGGTGGTCGGCGAGGAGGGCGTTAGCTGCTGGGAGGGTCAGGCGAAAGCAACGTTGCCGCGCTAGGCGGCAACGGCCGGCGGAACGTTGCTGATATCGTCGAGCAGCCAGCGGGTCGGTTGCGGCAGGGTCGGTGCGGCAGTCGAGAACGTCGCGCCGCAGAAGCGACAGGTCCCCGCGTGGTCTTCGGCGGTCGGCGCGCCACATTTGGGACATACGACCGGCGTTCCATCGGGCACCGCCGACGTGTCCCGCTGGAAACTCCAGTATTCGCTGCGGACGGCTATGCTGCCACGATCGATCCGGAGGAGGAGATGGTCTGCCGTGGCCACCCCGGCCTTTTTCGCGAGTTCCATGTGGGAGATGGCTCCAAGGACGCCACCCTGCCCTGCCTGGGAGGGAAATCGAGCGGCGAACTGGTCAGTCAAGAACGGCCGGACCGGCGCCGCGTTGCCCTGGCGCCGCGCCGCCTCAACGGCCATGACGATCGGTGCCAGTTGAAGCTCGAGTGGATGCTGCGCCGCAGCCATCGCCACCATTTGCCCCAGTTTTTGCCCCAGCTGCTGGCCAAGGGCCTGCTGGAGCGTCGCGCCGAACGCCTGCGCCATTGGAGACGCGGGGTCCACGGCGATCAGCCGCTCGGATGACACGGTGAAGCTCGTTCCCGGCGGCCCGAACCCGGGCGAACCGGTTGGAGCCGAATTCCTGAACGATTTGACGATCGCGGCGATGACCAGAGCGATCGGCCCCAACGTGGTGGCGATGGAGACGGCAAAAACCAGCAGGATGACGACGATGAAGATCAGGACCCCAAATAATCCCATGGGGTCGGAGGCGAGCGGAAGAGCGTCCACCGTACCAGTACAACGGGGTTTTAGCGGAGTTCCAGCTTTAGCAGGCGCGCGGCATTCTCGCGCAGGATCTTCACCTTGGCCTCGGGCTTGAGTGAGAGGGCGTCCAGCTCTTCGAGGACGCGCGCCGGCTTGATGAAGGGGTAATCGCTGCCGAACAGGGTCCGATCCTGCAAGCGGCCTCCGATCTCGCGCACCAACTCATCGGGGTAGTAGCGCGGCGACCAGCCGGAGAGCTCGATGTAGACGTTGGTCTTGTGCAGCGCCATGGCGATCAGCTCCAGGTGCCAGGGCCAGCCGAAATGGGCGGCGATGATGGGAAGCTCCGGGAATCGGGCCGCCACCGTGTCCAGGTGGATCGGCCTGGCCGGGTCGAGCTTGATGCCCTGGCCGCCCGGCTGGCCCGCGCCGATGCCGCTGGTGCCGGTGTGAAAGAGGCACGGAATCTTCAGCTCGGAAGCCTTCTCCCAGAGCTTGAAGTGCCGCTCGTCGCTCGGATAGAAGTCCTGCATCGAGGGATGGAACTTGGCACCCTTCGCCCCCAGCTCTTTGACGGCGCGTACCAGCTCCTCGACGGCGTTTGGCTTCCAGGGATCGACCGAGGCGAAGAAGGCGAATCGTTTGGGATGGCGTTTGACGATCCCGCTGACGAGGTCGTTGGAAAGCGGCGGCCGGTGGGTGGCCGTCTCTGCATCCCAGGCGAGCAGGATACCGAAGACTTCCTCCTGGGCATACTCGACAGCGAGCTCATCGACGCTACGCTCGTGGACCTCGCTCCGGAAGTAGCGTGCCGCCGCCTCACGGTAGGGGCCCATGCTGCCATCGAGCCACTCCTTCAGCGGCAGATGAACGTGCAGGTCGACCGCGCGGATCACTAGGAAGCGATCGGCTGTGCTTCTTCGACTGTGATTGGATCGCCGACGTGGATCGACCCGCCCCGGACCACGCGCGAAACCATGCCCCGCCGGCCTACGAGCTCCTGGCGTAAGCCGTCGCGAATCTCGTCCATTCGGAAACAGGGCTCGCAAATTTTTGTGATCTCCAGCACCGCGCTCGCCCCGAGGTGCAGCCGGCTGCCCGGCGGAAGCTCCATGACATTGAGCCCTTCGACGGTCAGGTTCTCTTTGATCGTGCCCGGTTGAACGTTGACCGCGTCCAGCGCCTCCTTATCCGCGAGGAGCACCTGGCGGTCGGGAGCGCCGCCCGCGTGCTTGTCGCCCTCGAGCCCCTGGCCCTCGATCACGTTCGCAGTGGCCACCGGCTTCATCGGTTCCCGGTGACCAGGACAGAGCTGGATCGAGACGATGCGGGGCTGCACGGCCTACAGATTACGCGATTGCTCAGGCTCCGATGAGGCGAAGGATCGCGGGCAAACGGTTGCTAGGATGACGTCGATGGCTGAGGAGGGAACTCGAATCGAACGCGACTCTATGGGCGAGGTGAAGGTCCCCTCCGGTGCCTATTACGGGGCGAGCACGGAGCGCGCCCAGCAGAACTTCCCGATCAGCAACCTGCGGCTCCCGCGCCGCTTCATCCGCGCGCTGGCTCAGATCAAGGGCGCGGCCGCGCTTGTCAACGCCGAGCTGGGGTTGCTCGAGACTCGTATCGCCAACCCGATCCAACGGGCTGCCGAGGAAGTCGAGGAAGGCAAGTTCGACAAGGACTTCGTCGTGGACGTCTTCCAGACCGGCTCCGGAACGTCGACGAACACCAACGCCAACGAAGTGATCGCCAACCGGGCGAACGAGATCCTCGGTCAACCGCTCGGCTCGCGTCAGCCGGTCCACCCCAACGACCATGTCAACAAGTGCCAGTCGAGTAACGACGTCATCCCCTCGGCGATGCACCTGGCGGCGCTGGTCGCGATCCACGAAGAGCTCGTGCCGGCGCTCACCTACCTGAAGGATGCGCTCGACCAGAAGGCCAAGGCGTTCACTCCGGTGATCAAAACCGGACGGACGCATCTTCAGGACGCGACTCCCATTCGCCTCGGCCAGGAGTTTCGTGGCTATACCGGCCAGGTCGAGCGATCGGTCAAACGGGTCAGCCTCGCCGCGGAGGAGCTGGCCGAGATGCCGCTCGGCGGCACCGCGGTTGGCACCGGCATCAATGCCCACCCCGAGTTCGCGCAGCGAGTCCTGTCGCATCTGACCCGGCGTACCGGCTTCTTGGTGCGAGAGACCGACAACCATTTCCAGGCGCAGGCCACGTTGGACGCGGTGTTGTCGACCGCGGGTGCCCTTCGCACCGTCGCCGTCAGCCTCTGGAAGATCGGCAACGATATTCGGTGGTTCGCCTCGGGCCCGCGCGCCGGACTGGGCGAGATCACCCTGCCGGAAGTGCAGCCAGGCAGCTCGATCATGCCGGGCAAGGTCAATCCAGTGATCATCGAGTCGATGACGATGGTGGTGGCAAAGGTCTTGGGCAACGATCAGACGATCGAGGTCGCGGCGCAGTCAGGAAGCATCTTCGAGCTCAACCTCATGATCCCGGTAGCGGCCTTCTCACTCCTCGAATCGATCGCCCTGCTCTCCGCCTCCGCCCAGAACCTGGCCCGGCAATGCATCGTAGGCATCAAGGCCACCGAGCGGGGTCCGCAGATGGTCGAGCAAGGGCTGATGCTCGCAACCGCGCTTGCGCCGGCGATCGGGTACGACGCCGCGGCGAAGATCGCCAAAGAGGCGCTTGCGACGGGCAAGACGATTCGCCAGGTGGCGCGCGAGCAAACGAAGCTGGGACCAGAGGAGCTGGACCGCCTGCTGGATCCCTCGCGCATGACGGAGCCCGGCCTCGAGGCAGGACCCGCCGGCGGCTAACGTCCTCTCCGACAGCCGCGTGCTGTGGCTGCGGGCTACGGCTCAGCGGCTAACTCATAGCGCAACCACAAGGGCGACGCCGGCCACGATCCTCCACGACGTGGTCGGCCTGCAGGCGCAGCACTGGAGCGCGACGACGCTCGGCATGCGGGCTCGAAGCGCGGGGCTCGATGCGGGCAAGGTGGTGCGCGCCCTCGACAGCGACCGCTCGATCGTCCGCACCTGGCTGATGCGCGGCACGTTGCACGTCGTCGCGGCGAAGGATGTTCGCTGGCTGCTTCACCTGCTGGGTCCGATCTTTGCCCGAGCCCGCCGCACCCGCCACGCGCAGCTGGGCCTCGACGACGACCTGAAAGGCAGGGGTATCGCGGCGATCCGAAAGATCCTGACGGGTTCCGGCCCGCTCACGCGATACGAACTGGCCGCTCACCTACGGAGCCGGCAGGTCTCGCTCGATCCGAAGACCCAGGCGCCGATCCATCTGATCGGGCTCGCCGCCCTTGAGGGCATCGTTTGCCTCGGCCCCGATCGCGACGACGGCGAGTCAACCTATGTGCTGCTCGACGATTGGGTCGCTCAGGACCGGTTGCCCTCCCGGGAGGCCGCCTTGTCCGAGCTAGCGCGCCGCTACGTCGCGGCCTGCGGGCCGGCGACGGTCGAGGACCTGAGCACCTGGTCGGGCCTACCCATCGACGACGCGCGATCCGCCGTCAATGGAGCCAGCGCAAGTCTTGTCGAGGTCACGCTGCAGGGACAGCCCGGCCTCCTGCTCAAAGAGCGTTTGAAGCT
Organism: Candidatus Dormiibacterota bacterium; assembly: GCA_035544955.1. Classification (NCBI taxonomy): domain Bacteria; kingdom Bacillati; phylum Candidatus Dormiibacterota; species Candidatus Dormiibacterota bacterium. The sequence goes on along the minus strand of DASZZN010000018.1, from coordinate 59,843 downwards.
TGAGGAAAGGCCGCACAAGACCGACATCCGGCTGCTGCCGGCGTTCGACACTTACCTGCTCGCCTATCGGCGACGCGATCTCGCGGTGCCCCGACCCCTGCAGCGTCGCCTGCAGCGCGGTGGCGGATGGCTTCACCCCGCGGTCGTCGTCAACGGCCGGGCCGTGGCGGCCTGGAGCCTGCGCAAGTCCGGCCTTCGAGGCGGCCAGGTCACCGTCGAACCCTTCGGACCGATTGGTCCGACCGTCCGTGCCGGCATCGAGATGGAAGTCGACGATATCGGCCGGTTCCTCGACCTGCACCTGATGGTGAATTTCACGCAGCGCCAGGTTTGAGGAAAAATAGGTATACCGCTCCACAAGAAACGGCGGGGCGTGCTGATCTAGACTTGGTGGCTCGACCGTAGTCCCGAAGAGGAGGAGCGCTTGAGACGCATCATCGCCTGGTGCCTGGGCAACCGGCCGGTTGTCATCCTCTTCGCGGTCCTCTTCATGGGAGCCGGGATCTTCAGCATTTTCCGGCTCAACCAGGAGCTCCTCCCCTCGGTCGATTTCCCCAGCGTCTTCATCGTGACCAGCGACCCGGGTGCAAATCCGGCGGTGATCGACCGAGATATCAGTGTTCCGCTCTCCGGTGCGCTGAACGGGTTGCCGCAGGCGCAGCACGTCTTCGCATCGTCGAGCCAGGGTTTCTCCGAGGTCGTAGTGCAGTTCAACGTGGATTCGAACACCAAGGACGACCTCGATGCGGTCAATCAGCGGCTGAGCCAGGTGCAGCTCCCGGCCGGAGTGGGCAAGCCGCTGGTGCAAACGTTCTCCTTTAGCGCGGCTCCCAGCATCATCTACTCGCTGGCAGCGGCCGATGGCAACCTGAGCCGAGCGACGCACGAGGCACAAACAGTGATTGCGCCCGCCCTTCAGGGGGCGCAGGGCGCCGCACAGGTGAAGGTGGTGGGAGGCGAGCAGAACGCGATCGCCATCACGCTCGACCAGGTGAAGCTCGCCGCCAACGGACTCGCACCGTTCCAGGTGGCCCAGGCCTTGGAGGCCGCGCAGGTCGACGTGCCGGCGGGCGAGTCGCTGGGCGGCAGCCGCGTGCTGCCTGTCGAGGTTGTTAGTACGGTGCACACCGCGGCCGATCTTCGAGCGCTCCCCGTGGGCACGGCTGCGCCGAGCGCCAGATCCGCCTCCCCGTCGATCGTGACACTGGGAGCGGTCGCCTCCGTGCAGGAGGGGCCGGCGCCGGTGAATGGCATTACGCGGACGGATGGACTGCCCTCCCTCAGCATCCAGGTGATTCGCGACCCGAACGGGAATGCGATCAGTCTGTCGAACGACGTCCATTCGCGGGTGGCAGCCCTGCACCTCGACCCGAGCGACCGGCTGTCGCTGATCGAGGACACCGCGACCGGGATCCGCGCATCCCTCAACGATCTCCTGCTCGAGGGATTGCTGGGCGCGCTTTTCGCGATCCTCGCCATCTTCTTCTTCCTGCGCAGCATCCGGGCGACGCTTGTGACGGCTGTTTCACTGCCGACCAGCGTTCTGGTGGCGCTGCTCGGGACGGCTGTGGGCGGCTTCTCGCTCAATATCCTGACGCTGGCGGGCCTGACGATTGCCGTCGGACGGATCATCGACGATGCCATCGTCGTTCTCGAGAACAGCTATCGCCATCTGCAGAAGGGCGAGCCGCCTCGATTGGCGGCGTTGAACGGCGCGAGCGAGGTCTCCAAGGCGGTCATCTCGAGCACGCTGACCACCGTCGCCGTCTTCCTTCCCATCGCCCTCGTCGGCGGAATCATCAGCAAATTCTTCTTGCCCTTCTCGATTACGGTCACGATCTCTCTGCTGGCCTCCCTGCTCGTCGCTCTGACGCTGATCCCGGTGCTGGTGAGCTTCTTGCTGCAGCGGCGGGCGGCGCTCGCGCCAGGCCGGCGGGACTGGTCCCACCGGGTCTACGAGCCACTGCTGGGGTGGGCGCTCTCCTCCCGGTTGACGAAGACCGTCGTGGTGGTCGCCGCGACCCTGCTCTTTGCACTGGCCGTTGGCGTGGTCGCCTCGCCGCTCGTGGCCAAGAACTTTTTCGACTTCGGCAGCACCGACCAGCTGCAGGGCACGGTTGCTCTGCCGCCTGGAACGACCAGCGAGCAGACTGTCGAACAGATGAAGTCGTTCGAGCAGGCGGCCATGGCCGACCCCGGTGTGAAGCTCGTGCAGGTCACCGTCGCCAGTAGCGACTACGGCGGCTATTCCGCCGGCTTCTCGACGAACCACGCGCGGCTGCTGCTGCTGACCAAGGATAAGCGCCAGTCGGGCGCAGTCGTCAACCGACTGCAGCAGACGCTCGACACGCTTTATGGGATTGGCAACGCGCAACTGGCGATCGCGTCGTTCGGCCCGAGCTCGAACCGCTTCGAGGCACGAGCGAGCGGGCAGGACGACCAGGCCCTCCGCCAGGCGTCCGACCTGATCCTGGCCAAGTTGCAGCAGGACTCCGAGGTGAGCAACATCCAGTCTGACCTGTCGGCGGTCAAGCCACAGCTCACCGTCGACGTCGATCCGGCGAAGGCGTCGGCCCACGGGCTCAGCCCGCGACTGGTCGCGCAGCTCGTCTCACAGGCTCTGTCGGCCGTGCCGCTAGGCAACCTCGGCGGGAACGGGCCGCCGGTGAGCCTCCGGATGGATCCCGCGGCGGTGACCATCGATCGTCTGGGCGGCCTGCCGGTCGGACCAGGAACGGCCCTTAAGGATGTCGCCACCATCACGAACCAGACGGCGCCGGACTCGATCAACCGGCGTGATGGGACGCGGCTGGTCGCGGTCAGCGCCGTCATCAACGGCACCGACACGAGCGGCATCTCGCAGCGGGCGACGGCATTGGTTCAGCTGGTGCCGCTTCCGGCCGGGGTCAAGCTCGACACCGGAGGGACGAGCGAAGAGATCAACCAGTCGTTCCAGTCGATGTTCGAGGCGATAGGCATCGCCGTCGCCATCGTCTTCATCATCCTGGTCATCTTCTTCAGGTCGGTCGTCACGCCGTTCGTGATTCTGGTGAGCATGCCGCTGGCCCTGATCGGGGGCATCGCGGCCCTCCTCGTCACGCGCAGCGCGCTCGGCTTACCCGCGCTGCTCGGGGTGCTGATGGTCTTCGGCATCGTTGTCAGCAACGCCATCCTCTTGATCGACTTCGCCGAGCGCGCCCGAGAAACACAGCCGACGCACGACGCCTTGCTGCTTGCGGGGGCCACCCGCCTGCGGCCGATCCTGATGACCGCGGTCGCCACGGTGGTCGCCTTGCTCCCGGTGGCCGTCGGCCTGAGCACCAGCGGCGGTGGTGGACTGATTTCTCAGTCGCTGGCCGTCGTGGTCGTTGGCGGCCTGATCACCTCCACCGTCTTCACCCTGGTCGTCGTGCCGGTGGTGTACAGCCTGATTGCTCGGCGCGGGCGCGTCGGAGCGATCGCCGCCATCCGTGACCTCGATGTCGAGCCGCCCAGCGGCCGAATCGCCTAGCTATCGGCCTCGATCAGGCCCTTTCGGATGGCGTACTTGACCAGCTCGGTGCGGTCGTGCATGTGCAGCTTTTTCATGATGTGATCGCGATGCGTCTGCACCGTTTTGATGCTGAGGAAGAGACCGTCCGCGATCTGCCGGTTCGTCTTGCCTTCCGCCACCAGCCGTAGCACTTCGCGCTCGCGATCGCTGAGCGGCTCGAAAGTCTCCCGGTCCGGCGCGCGCTGCAGATAATCGGAAACGAGCAGCCGTGCCACCGATGGATAGAGATACGGCTCCCCCTTGCTGGCCGCCTCGATGGCGGCGATCAGATCTGAGGCGGCAGCCTTTTTGAGCACGTAACCCACCGCACCTGCCTTGAGCGTCTGAAAAAAATATTCCTCGTTATCGTGCGCGGTCAGGATCAGTACCTGCGTCTGCGGGCAGAGGCGCCGAATGTCACGCGTCACCTCGATCCCCGACATGCCCGGCATGGCCACATCGACAACTGCCACGTCGGGGCAGTTGGCCCGCGCCAGCCGGATCGCCTCGCGCCCCTCGGTGGCCTCCGCGATCACCTGAATGTCACTCTGACCGTCGATCACGGCGCGGATCCCGGCGCGAACCAGGTTGTGGTCCTCGACGAGCATCACGCGGATCGGCCGGCGTTCAACCTGCATGGCGATTCTCCAGTGGTAGTTGGGCGACGACCTCCGTGCCCTTCTGCGGCGCCGAGTGGATTTCCAACGTGCCGCGCAGCAGCGTGGCGCGTTCCCGCATTCCGAAGATGCCCAGCCCCGCGCGACCGGGCTCTTCTCGCTCGGGGATGCTTTGCGGATCGAAACCGACGCCGTCGTCGCGGACGCGGAGCCGAATGTGGCCGTCGAAGGAACCCAGGTCGATGTTGACGTGCGACGCCTTCGCGTACTTGTTCGCGTTGGTCAGGGCTTCCTGCGCAATCCGGTAGAGCGCCGTCTCGATGGGCGGCGGCAGGCGGTCGCGCAGCCCATCGACATGAAGTGAAACCTCCGAGCCGGAGGGCTGCTTCGCCAGGGTGCGCAACGCCGGCACCAAGCCGAGATCGTCCAGCACCGACGGTCGCAGGTCCTGGGACATGCGGTGCACTTCCTCCAGCGTTTCCTCCAGGGTCCGCTTAACGGCTTCGAGCTGCTGGCGGGCCTTGGCGTCGCCGGTGCGTTCCAGCAACAGGTCGAGACTGATGATCTCGTGGGTCAAGGCCTGGCCGGTCTGGTCGTGCAGCTCGCGCGCAACCCGCTGCCGCTCTCGCTCCTGTGCTTGCAGGACGCGTTGCGCGCTGAGGTGGCGTTCGTGCTCGAGGCGATCGAGCATGGAGTTGAAGACGTTCGCGATCCGCCGCAGGTCGGGGTCGGAGAAGTTGGCGTGGACGCGCGGCTCCTCGAGCCCCGGCTGCACGGCACTCATGGTGGACTCCAACTCCCGAATCGGCTTGAACGCCAGTCGCAGGATCAGGAAATTGGCCACCAGGATCGCGGCGAGGCCGATCGCGAGCAGACCCAGCAGGAAGGGCAGCCGCGAGCGTCCCGAGAAATTCAGGGTGATCAGCGGACCACTCACGGCACCGGCGGCGATGATCACGCTGTTCGCCACCACGACCTTCTGGAAGGTGGTGAGGTTTCGGTGCCACCACCGTGGGTCCAACGAGGGTCTCACAGCTCATTTTAGGCACCGGCTCGAGGCCGTTTCCGGCCGGGATTTGCGATCAGTTGATGCCCTGGCGCATTCAGGTCTTCACCCGATGCCTGCTGGCGTTATGCCGCCCACGGATTGGGTACAGATATCGGTGCAACATCGCTCCCTCCCCCTCTTTAGCGGGCCGCTTCCCCAGCGGCCCGCATTTTCTTGCCAACTGGGCTCAGGGGCTACCTATCAAGTCCCGGGGATCGGAAGATCGCGGAAACCAACGGCGGTCAGTTCCCGGTTCCAATGAAGCATCCCCGGGATCGCTCGCCCGACCAATGTCGGCCACAGCTCAACGGTCTTGTCGGCGATCAATGACGGCAGATCGGCGAGGCGCGGACTCGCCGTCGAGATCGTTGGTTCCGTGGGCAGCCACACTTCGTAGCCGCCGGTCGACTGCCGAATCTCGAATACGAGGAATTCCCTCGGCCCGTCCGGCATCTTCAGAGCTTTCTTATCCTCGCCCCATGGATACCAGGCGTACTGGAATCCCATCGGCACCGGCGTTTCCGTGGGAGAGGACCGGTAGAGGTCGAGAACGGCGCGCTCGACGGCGCCCACGAGTGTATCCATGTCTGCATAGCCACGCGAGTCCGGCGGCAGGCTGCCTTCGCCGATGAATTCGGCCTCAAGCGTGCCGCCAGGCTGGTGCGCGACCAAGACCGTGACGAGATCTGGCAGGCGGATTCGCGATCGCCCGAACAACCTCAAGGGCACCCCACTGCGAGAATAAAACGTGATGGCGTCGGAAAGCTTTGACTACCAAGAGGTCGCGCGCGTGACGGCCGGGGCGGTCGGTGAGCCCGGCAAGCGCGAGTTCTACCTCCAGCTTCGCGCCGGTGCCCAACTGGTGAGCCTGGCGCTCGAGAAGGACCAGTTGCGCGCGCTCACCGAGCGGCTGCAGGAAGTCTTCTCGCGCGTGCCAGTGCCGCCCGCCGGCCGTCTGCCCGACATGGCGCTCGAGCAGCCGGTCACTCCCCGGTGGCGAGTCGGCTTTATGACGCTCACTTACAGCCAGGACGAGAAGGCGTTCGAAGTCTCGCTGGTCGAGCTGGTGGATGAAGGGGATGAGCCGGCCACCGGTCATTTCCAGGCGAGCCTCGCCCAGATGCAGGCCCTTGCCGCCCATGCCGCCGTCATCATCAGCGCCGGCCGCCCGCCCTGCCCCATGTGCGGTGGCCCCATCGACCACGACGGCGGCATTTGTCCGCGGCTCAACGGACATCATTGATCATGGCGCGCGCCGCGCGGTTGCCGGATGGCGAGGCGCAGCAGCGCTTGCTGCGCGAGGGCCAGATCAGGGCGCGGGCGCTGATGCCGGACTGCTCCAATTACACTTACCTGGCACACGTTCGGGGGGAGGCGGGCGCCGAAACGCTCGCGATCTACAAGCCGGCACCGGGCGAGACGCCGCTTGACGATTTCCCGGACGGAACGCTCGGGAAGCGCGAGGTAGCCGCCTACCTGGTCAGCGCCGCGCTCAACTGGCAGGTCGTACCCTTTACGGTCTATCGTGACGACGGTCCCCTCGGCCCCGGCTCCCTCCAACAGTTCATCGTCGCCGACCTGCGCGAGCATTATTTCTCACTCATGCCGGCGCGATCCAGCGATTTCCGCAGGCTCGCTGCCTTCGACGTGATCGTCAACAACGCGGATCGGAAAAGCGGCCACTGCCTGCTCGAAGGCGACGGCCACATCTGGGGCGTCGATAACGGCCTCACCTTTCATGCGCTCCCCAAGCTGCGGACCGTAATCTGGGAATTCGCGGGCGAAGAGGTGGCCGAAAACCTCCGTCATGATGCCCGCAAGCTCGCGGGTGAGCTAGCCGCCGGCGACGGCTGGGTTCGCACCCTCGAGCAACTGATCTCGCCCGCGGAGATGCGTGCGCTGACCCAGCGCGCGCGCCGCTTCGCCGAGGAGGGACGGTACCCCGAGCCCACCTCGCGCTGGGCCTACCCCTGGCCGCTGATCTGATGCCTTACTGAAAATAATGCAGCTGGCCGGTGGCGCCCAGGTAGGCACCGAGGGCCGCGTTGCCGGTGGAGAGCACCAGGCCGATGATGCAGAGGACGATCCCTGCGGTGGCCATGCCCTTCCGCGGCCCGTTGACGCTCTTGATGCCGAGCACCAAACCGGTGATGGTCGTCGGCAAGCCGATGATCGGCAGAAGCCAGGCCAGCAAGCCAAACAGTCCAAGGCACAGCGACCAGATCGCTTTCCCACTACCCACCGGCGTGGGAGCGGAAGCATAAGGATTTGGGACGGGGGCGGACGGCTGAATCATGGCGTCGCGTACAACGAGCGACTACCGGAACTACCGCTGAGGCCGTTGTAACGGTTGCGTGAGAATTAGATTGAGGACCGCGCGTTAGCGCCCGGCGGGAACCGGGCGGCGCGGACGGCCTGCCTCCGCCGGCAGTTCTTCCTCGAGCCGCCACAACCAGGCCGGTGCCGAGGGCGGAAGATCGCCGGCAGGCGATGGCCGGTCGTCGCGATCCGGTGGCTCGGGCTGTGGCGTGAGGATCCGCCAGAGGACGACGAAGGTCCCGGCGACCAGCGCAAACTTCGCGGTGCCAAACAACAGCAGGCCGGCTAGCTGCTGGTCATCGATCGAACGATAGGCCTGATAGAAGAGGTGGTGGGAGAGCGCCAGCGTGATGCCAGGGATCGTTGGCGGCACGCCGGCCACCATCAGATATCCGATTTTGGCCATCGGGCTCAGCCCGTCGCGCCGCACGACGGGCCACCAAAAAAGGAAGGCCCCCATCATGAAGCCCGCCTGCATCGCCTCGCGAAAGCCCGGATCTTTGCTGGCGAGGTCGACGACGGCGGGTAGCTGTGATCCGAAGAGCACCACGTTGAGGGCCACGATGCCGGCGACCGGGTGGATCCGGGACGCGGCCCGCCCCGCCAGAAGCGGGCTGACCCCGTAGGCGAGCAGCGGGATGACCACAGCCAGCACGAGCATTTCCTCGAGCATGTGGAGGCTGAGGCGCTCTTGGGGAAGCTGGCTGAGCGGTGCCAGGAGGGCGGCCAACGACAGCAGCGACCCGACGGCCAGGGCTGCGCGATGACGCCGCCGCATGACCCCTATTGTGGCGCAGCGGCCGGGGTCTGCGCGTAACGCGCAAAGACCGCGTCCACGAATTCGACGAAGCGGTCCGCCAGTGGCGCGCTATCGAGCGCCAGTAGATTTTCCGCGTTGTCCTCGCCGGCGTGCGACAGGTTGTAGCTGCCGGTGAAGACCGTGTTGTCGACCACGGTGATCTTGGCGTGCATGAAGTCATGGACGCTGGTCGGCGTGTAGGGCGTGGTGACCTTAGATGCGAACGGCAGCGCGGTGCTCACCGCCTGGAAGGCCGGCCCCTTCCAGCCCGCGTGCGGGTCGACGCGCCACTGGCCGAGCACTTCGGCCATCTGCGTGCGGTCGTAGACGCCCTTGAACTCGGGATGCGCGGTGTGCGTTAGGTCGCCCAGCGTCCCCAGCACCACCCCGGCGGTGATGACCGGCGAGCAAACGCGGATGCGGCGCCGAGCATGTGCAATTCGGTCGGCGATCACGTGTGCCATCTGGCGTCCGCGGCCTGGCGCAAAGAAGACGTGTGCCTTGACGGGACTGTCCTGGTAGGTAACGGGGACGCCGGCGAGATCGTACTTCCCGCTTCCTTCGACCCGAACCGTTTCCCAGAGCTCGCCGAAGTTCTTCGCGTACTCGGCCGCCAATGCCGCGGACGGGATCTTGAGGATCACGTTCTCCTCTCGCGTCCAGGAATCGTTCGTCCAGTTCATCGAGCCGGTCCAGACCGTTGCCGCATCGGTCGCGCCATCGCGCACGATGTATTTGTGGTGCATCAGGTCGGGAACCCCTGAGACAGGCTTTGTCGGCACACCGAGGCTGGCGATGAAGGCCGTGTCGGACTGCGAGGGCGGCGGCACCGGGATCGGGTTGGGGAAATCGACGTTATAGAGCAGCCGGACCGCCACGTTGCGGCCGGCGGCGGCCTTGATAGCGGTGCGCACCTGGTCCGCCGGGCCACCCGTCACGTTCAGGTCGTAGATGGCGATGTCGAGACTGCGCTGCGCGGCGCCGATGAAGTCGGCGAGTTCTCCTGCGACTTTGTCGGCCGGCTGTGCGCCGTCCTGGAGAAACGTCACCTCGATCGAGGCCGTCACTGAGCGTCGCTCTTCTTCGGTTCGGCTCGTGGCTGGGCCTCGAGCACCTTCCGCTGGTAGAACTGCTGCACGATGTCGGCGGCGTGCTGGATGTCGTCGGTGACGACCATGAGGTCCAGATCCTCGCGCGAGATCTTGCCTTCTGCCAGGACGCGATCGCGGATCCACTGCTGCAGCCCGGCCCAGTAGTCGGAGCCGAACATGATCACCGGGAAGTGCACGATCTTTCCGGTTTGAATCAAGGTCAATGCCTCGAACAGCTCATCCATCGTGCCGAAGCCGCCCGGGAAGATGACGAAGGCCTCCGCGTACTTGACGAACATCGTCTTGCGCACGAAGAAGTAGTGAAATTCGATCCCCAGGTTGACGTACTCGTTGAGGCCCTGCTCGAAGGGCAGCTCGATGTTCAGGCCAACCGACAGCCCGCCACCTTCACGAGCGCCCTTGTTGGCGGCTTCCATGGTGCCCGGGCCGCCTCCAGTGATGACGGCAAAGCCCCGGCGGGCGAGCTCAGCCGCCAGTGCGCGGGCGGCATCATACATCGGGTCGGGCGGGCGGACGCGCGCCGAACCGAAGAAGGTGACGGCTGGACCGAGCGTGGCCAGCGCATCGAAGCCCGCAACGAATTCGGCCTGGATCCGCAGCACCCGCCAGGGGTCACTTTCGAGGAATTCCGGAGCGCCCTCGGGCCGCTCCAGCAGCTTGCGGTCCTCGTTCTCCCGCTGCACGCCACGCCGGACGATCCCTCCGGTTCGCCGCTCTCCGGATTCCTCCCCCATAGCCCGCTAACTGTAACCGCTGGCCACTTGCGCCACACTGTGGTCGTGCTCACGCGGGACCAGCTGGAAGAGATCGCCGTCGCGCTGGCCGCCGTCGTCGCCCCCGTGGCACTGACCGCGGTCCTGCTCCAGCTCCGGACAACCTCGTCGCAGCGGGAATACGTCTTCATCTACATGGCGGTGGTCGCCGTGATCGCTGTCCTTCGCGGGCTCTGGCCGGCCCTGCTGGCGGCGGCGGTCAGCTTCCTGCTGGTCGACTATTTCTTCGTTCCCCCGGTGCGGACTCTGACGATCGCCGATGAGCAGGATCTCGTTAACCTCGCCATCTTCTTCGGCACCGCCGGCGTGGTCGGCTTCCTCGCCGGGCGGCGGCGGCAGGCGCAGATCCGGGCCCAGGCACTTGCCTCGGAGCTGCGCAACGCGAACGCGGAGCTCGTTCGCCTCAACCGGGACCAGGCGGCCGCTGCCCAGGCCGCCGTTCGCCTGGCGCGCACGGAGCAGCAGGTTCAGCTCCTGCAGCAGGCGGAGCAGGAGCTCCGTGACTTGCTCGCCACCATATCGCACGAGCTGCGGACCCCGATCGGCACCATCCTGACCGACAGTACGAACATGCTGCGGACCCAGGAGATGAACACCTCGGTCCGCTATCGCATCGAGGGGATCGCTGCGGAAGCCCGGCGATTGAACCGGCTGCTGGCCGACATGCTCAGCCTCGCGCGGATCGAAAGCGGCGCCCTACACCTGACGCTGGAGCCAGTCCAGGTCGGTGATGCGGTGGCCGCGGCAGCGGAGCGGCTCAAACGAGCGGCACCCGATCGGACGGTGGAATGGGACCCAAAGCAGGCCGGCGTCAGCGTGCTCGCGGACTGGGACAGCCTTGGACAAATTTTCGACAACCTGCTCGATAATGCGAATCGTTTCGCGCCGGCCGGCACGCCGATCGCGGTCCAGGTCGCCCAGGAAGCCCCCGGTCAAATCACGATCCGGGTGATCGATCGCGGTCCCGGCGTGCCGGCCGCGATGCGCGAACGGCTGTTCAACCGTTTCGTGAAAGGTCCGTCCAGCACCGGCGACGGCACCGGGCTGGGGTTGGCGATCACTCGCGGGCTGGTGGAGGCCCATGCCGGCAACATCGCGCTCGAAGACGGCCAGCCGGGCGAGACAACGTTCCGCTTTACGCTCCCGGAGCCGTAGCCGGTTTTGCCGCGGGAGGAGGTTCCTCCCGCCGGAGGATATGCACGTCGACATCCTCGAGCTGCCGGATCAGGGCAGAGGTCGTATCCCACGGCCGCCAGCGGCGAGTGCGGCGTCCAAGGACGACCTCGGTGTTCAGCGTCTTGCGCAAGTAGTCCGCGAGCGTCGCCGCCACATTTCGTCCGTAGAGACTCACGAACTCACCGCCCTCGCGATGGACGAGGGCCGCGTACTCGCCGAGCCAGCGACGCTCCTCCTCCGAAAGGTTCGGCGGACGAACGCTGACCACGGTGAGTTGCGCAGCCACGCGTGCGGCAAAGGTCGCCATCCGCCGGATGCGCGCGTCCATCCCCGGACGAGGTGGGACGCAGGCGACCAGGCGCGGGCGCGCCTCCCACGGCGCTTCGATCTTCCGCTCGTGCATGTACGCGACGAGACGCCGGTCGGTGTGGTCGGCGATCAGACGGAACGCCATCTCGCGCAGCGCCGACAGGATCTGTGGGCGGAACTCGGCCTGCAGCGCGCGCGCCGCCTCCGCCGGGCTCATGATTTCACCGCGGCGAAGGCGTTCGAGCAAGACGGCCGGCGTGACGTCAACGATCTCCAGCTCGTCGATTCTCGTCAAGACGTCGTCCGCGAGCGCCGACCCTGGAGCGCGTTCCTTGAGGAGCGGCGCGTAGCTCTCGCGCACGCTGGCCAGGTCGAGCAAGTGGAGCGTGCCCAGCACCGTGATGCCGGCTTCGACCAGCCTGGACAGCGACTCGGCCCGAAGGCGTCCTTCCGTATCGAGGCCGTTGAGCTCATCGATGACCGCCACCTCAGGATTGCGGCTCAGCAGCGCCTCGACGTCGAGGCGGTCGTGCGCAGCGGGGGCGTCCGGTCCGCCAAGCATTTCGAGGCTGGCCAGGTCCGCCGCCGCGACGCGGGGGTTGATGGCGGCGACGACGACGTCGGTGCCCCGCGAGCGGCGCCGGCGTGCCTCGTCGAGCATGGCCGTGGTCGTGCCGGAGCCATCCGCATAAGCGAGATAGACTCGGACGTCCGCACCCCGGCGGCCGACGCGTTGCTCCGCCCGAAGCAGGGCCTGGAGCGAGGTGCGCTGCTGCTCGGCGTCGGGTGGCGGCGCCTCGTGCTCAGGTGCGATCACGTGCAGGTCGATGTCGGGGAGCGAATCGATAATCTGATCGGCCAGGGTCTTGCCCCACCGATACCAGAAGCCGCGCCGGCGGGACTGACCCATGAAGAGGTGACGGACGTTGGCTAGCTGGGCGGCCTCGATGATCCCCTTCGCGACGTCCGGTCCACCCAGCGAGACGAAGGAACAACCGAGCTGGGCCGCGAGGCGCTGATAGCGTTCCATGTTGACGCGCCCTGCCGAGCCCACCGTTACAACCATGCAGAGCCCGCCGAGGCGGCGTGCCACACGGACCGCGCGCCGGATCAGAGGCTCGGAGCCGGCGGAACCGGCGATGGCCACCAGCACGTCCTCGTCCGGCGCCAGGACGCCTCGCGAGGTGGCCATCGACTGGGCGACCAGCCGCAAGGCGATCTCCCTCAGCGCGGCGAGGTTGCCCGGCCTGAAAAAGTTCGCTAGCGCCGTTTCCACCTTGTCCGGCTTGTAGATGTTGCCGTGCCGCATCCGTTTACGGAGCGCCTCGGGCGAAATGTCGATGAACTGGATCTCGTCTGCCAGATCGAGTACGCGGTCGGGCAATGTCTCCCGCTGCACGATTCCGGTGATCTTCTCGACCACGTCGTTGACGCTTTCGACGTGCTGGACGTTCAGCGTGGAGATGACGTCGATGCCGGCGTCACGCAGCTGCTCCACATCCTGCCACCGCTTCTCGTTGGCGGAGCCGGGCGCATTGCTATGGGCGAGCTCATCGACCAGGGCGATCTTTGGACGCCGCAGGAGCACCGCGTCGAGGTCCATCTCCTCGAGCACGGTTCCGCGATAGGCGATCTTTTTGCGCGGGATCAGCTCGAAACCGGCGAGAAGCTCCTCGGTGCGGACACGACCATAGGTCTCGACGTAGGCGATGACGACATCCTCGCCACGCTGCCTTCGCTCCCGGCCCTCCTTGAGCATGGCGAACGTTTTGCCGGCCCCGGGCGTCGCGCCCAGGTAGACCTTGAGACGGCCGCGCGTCCGCGCTGCGGGCACAAGCGTCGCCGCGTTCGGAGCAACGTCAACCGGCGGCTCCTCCATAGAGCCATGTTAGGTCGTGATTTAACCGGCTTCGCCGTTGTCGAGGGCCATGTTGAGTGCGAGCACGTTGACGTGCGGCTCGCCGAAGACCCCGAACGAACGACCCTGTACGTACTTTTCGACCAGCGCGCGCACCTTTGCCGCGTCAAGGTTGCGTGCAGTCGCGACGTGGTTGACCTGGGTGAGCGCGCCGGCCTCGGTGATGTCAGGGTCGAAGCCGCTGAAATCGGTGGTGACGAGGTCGACCGGGACCAGGGAGCCGGTGGGGAGATCATTCTCCTTGCGGATCTGGCCGACGGCCTTGCTGACCCGATCGATGAGCACCTTGTTCGATGGGGCCAGGTTGCTGCCGGCCGAGTTCTGCGTGTTGTATGGGTCCGACTTGGTCGCATCGCTGATGTTGGCGGTGGCCGACGGCCGGCCAAAGAAGTATTTCGGGTCGGTGAAGTTCTGCCCGATCAATTTCGAGCCGACCAGCTGGCCGTTCTTGACGATCAGGCTGCCGTTGGCCTGGTCGTGAAAGACGAGCTGGGCGACGCCCGTGATGACGAACGGATAGATCAATCCGGTGACGACCGCGACCACCAGCGTGAGGCGAGCCGCCCGCAGCAGCTCGGACGGGAGCGAGCGAACGATCGATTCGGAACCGGTCATGCGAGATGCACCGTGGTGATGATGATGTCGATCAACTTGATGCCGACGAAGGGGGCGATGATGCCGCCGACGCCCCAGAGCAGGAGGTTCCGTCGCAGCAACGCCGCGGCGCCGATCGGCCGGTAGCGCACGCCGCGAAGGGCGAGTGGAATCAACGCCACAATGATCAGCGCGTTGAAGATGACGGCCGACAGCACCGCGCTGCTCGGGTTCGTCAAACGCATGACATTCAGGGCGCCGAGCTCCGGCAGGGCGACGAAGAACATGGCGGGGATGATGGCGAAGTACTTGGCCACGTCATTGGCAATGCTGAAGGTGGTGAGCGCGCCGCGGGTGATCAGCATCTGTTTTCCGGCCTCGACGATCTCGATCAGCTTGGTGGGATCGCTATCGAGGTCGATCAGGTTGCCCGCTTCCTTGGCGGCCTGTGTGCCGGACTGCATCGCCACGGCCACGTCGGCCTGGGCCAGCGCGGGCGCGTCGTTGGTGCCGTCGCCGGTCATCGCGACCATGCGACCGCCAGCCTGCTCCTTGCGGATCAGCTCCAGCTTGCGCTCGGGAATCGCCTCGGCAAGGAAGTCGTCGACCCCCGCTTCTTTCGCGATCGTGGCTGCCGTCAGGCGGTTGTCACCCGTCACCATGACGGTGCGCAGCCCCATCTTGCGAAGCTCGGCAAAGCGTTCCGCGATCCCCGGCTTGACGATGTCCTTGAGGTGGATCGTGCCCATCACCATGTTGTTTTCGGCGACCATCAGCGGCGTCCCACCCGAGCGGGCGATGGTGTCGACCCGCTCCTGGACGGCCTCGGGGAGCTGCTTGGGCGTCGGGCAGCCGCACCAGGTGGAGATCGCGTCGACGGCACCCTTGCGGATGCTACGGCCGTCAAAGTCGACGCCGCTCATACGCGTGTTCGCCGAGAACGCGATGAAGGTCATGTCGGGGGTTTGCTTTCCATCGGCACCGAAGCGGCGGGCCAGGCTGACGATCGAGCGGCCTTCCGGCGTCTCGTCCGAGAGGCTCGCCAGCTCCGCGGCCCGTACGAGGCGATCCATCGTGATCCCCGGCGCCGGAACGAACTCGGTCGCCTGCCGGTTGCCGTAGGTGATCGTGCCGGTCTTGTCGAGGAGCAGCGTGTCGACGTCGCCCGCCGCCTCGACGGCGCGGCCGGAGAGTGCGATCACATTCCGCTGGAGCAGACGGTCGATGCCCGCGATGCCGATCGCCGACAGCAAGGCGCCAATCGTGGTCGGGATCAGGCATACGAGCAGCGCGATCAGGACCGCGATGGTGACGGACGTGCCTGCGTGGATCGCGAAGGGTTGGAGCGTCACCACCGCGATCATGAAGATGATCGTCAGCGCGGCCAGCAGGATGTTGAGGGCGATCTCGTTGGGGGTCTTTCGCCGGGACGCGCTTTCGACCAGGTGGATCATGCGGTCGAGGAAGGTCTCTCCAGGGTTGGCCGTGACTTCGACGACGATCCGGTCGGACAGGACTTTCGTCCCACCGGTGACGGCGCTGCGATCGCCGCCTGCCTCTCGGATGACCGGGGCCGACTCTCCGGTGATCGCGGACTCGTCGACCGAGGCAATGCCCTCGATGATTGTGCCGTCGCTCGGGATCAGGTCGCCGGCCTCGATCACGACGGCATCGCCCTTGCGGAGCTGGGAGGATGGCACGCGCTCCTCCTTGCCGCCGACCAGGCGGCGCGCGATGGTGTCGGTGCGAGCGCGCCGCAGCGTGGCCGCCTGCGCTTTGCCGCGGCCCTCCGCGAGCGCCTCGGCGAAGTTGGCGAAGATCAACGTGAACCACAGCCAGAGCGTGATCTGGCCGACGAACAGCGAGTCGGAGGCGCCGCGCAACAGCCCGGCGATGAAGATGATGGTGGTGATGACCGAGCCGACCTCGACGACGAACATGACGGGGTTGCGGGCCTGCCAGCGCGGATCGAGCTTGGTGAGGCTCTCGATCAGGGCGGGCACCATGATCTCGCGGTCGAGCAGGCTCGACCGTCGCCGGCGTCGGTAGCTTTCGGAACGGTTCTTCTCTTCCATGTCAGCGAGCCAGGTGATTGGCGGCCAACTGGAAATGCTCCAGCAGCGGCCCCAGGGACAGCGCGGGGAAGAACGTCAGCGCCCCGACGATCAGCACGACGCCGACGAGCAGACCCGAGAAGAGCGGCCGGTCGGTCGCCAGGGTGCCGGCCCCGGCCGGGACGACTTTCTTGCCGGCGAGCGCGCCCGCGAGGGCCAGGATCGGGATGACTTCGAAGAAGCGCCCCAGCCACATCGCTGTTCCGCCCAGGGTGTTCCAAAACACCGTATTGCCGCTAAGGCCGGCAAAGGCACTGCCGTTGTTGCCGACCTGCGAGGAGAAGGAGTAGAGGATCTCGCTGAAGCCGTGCGCGCCCGGATTGAGCGGTCCCCCTCCGTTCGCGGTTGCCGCCGGCGCGAGCACCGCGATCGCCGTGAATCCCAGGATGACGAGCACGTCGATCAGGACGGCCAGCGACGCCAGCCGCACCTCCTTCGATTCGATCTTCTTGCCGAGGTATTCCGGCGTTCGCCCGACCATCAGGCCGGCGATGAAGACCGCCAGGATGGCGAAGACCAGCATGAAGTAGAGGCCGGCGCCGATCCCGCCGGGCGCGACTTCCCCGATCTGGATCAGGACGAGCGCCACCATCCCACCGATAGGCGTGAAGCTGTCGTGGCTCGAGTCGACCGATCCGGTGCTCGTCCCGGTCGTCGAGGCGGCGAAGTTCGCGGAGTACACCGGGCCGAAGCGGACCGACTTACCCTCCATGTTGCCGCCGGGTTGCGTGGCCGTTCGGGACTGGTCGGCCCCGACCGCGGTCAACGCCGGGTTGCCGACCTGTTCGGCGCCGATCGCGATGCCGGTCGCCACCACGAAGATCGCCACCATGGCCCCGCCGATCGCGAGGCCCTGTTTGATGTTGCCGACCATCTTGCCGAAGGTCACCACCAGCCCAAAGGGGATCAACAGCTCGAGGAAGATCTCGAACTGGTTGGTGAAGCCGTTGGGGTTTTCGAAGGGATGCGCCGAGTTGGCGTTGAAGGGTCCACCACCGTTGTTACCCAGGTCCTTGATCGCCTCCTGCGAGCCGAAGGGGCCGACGGCGATCGTCTGGGTCGAGCCCTGGACGGTATGCGCCGTTGGGTATGCGTCCAGGCTCTGGATCACGCCCTGCGAGATGAGAATGAACGCGGCGATCACCGAAATCGGGATCAGGATGTAGAGGATGGCCCGGGTGGCGTCGACGTAGAAATTGCCGAGCGTCTTCAGCTTGCGGGCGGACATGCCACGGATCAAGGCGACGGCCAGCGCAATGCCGGTCGCCGCCGAGAGGAAGTTGTGAATCACCAGCCCGAGCATCTGCGACAGATACGACATCGTCTGCTCGCCGGTGTAGTTCTGCCAGTTGGTGTTGGTCACGAAGCTCACGGTGGTGTTCCAGGCGAGGTCGGGGGCGACGCCGCTGAAGCCCATCGGGTTGAGCGGCAGGTGGTCCTGGAGACGAAGGATGAGATAGGTGAGGATGAAGCTGACGACCTGAACCGCGAGCATCGCGACGGTGTAGAGGATCCAGCCTTGCTCGTGGTCCTCCTTGATGCCGCCGAGGCGGTAAAAGCCGACTTCCACCGGCCGAATGACAGGATGAAGGAACGTCCGTCCCCCGGTGAACACCGTGACCATGAAGGTGCCGAGGAACCAGGCGCCGATGGCGACGGCGGCGAACGTAATGGCGACCCCGATCAGCTCGAGCACCATGGCTCAGAAGCGCTCCGGAAACAGTAGGGCAATGAAGAGGTAGACGCTGACGGCCAATGCCACGACGCCGGACACGATGTAACCCGCCATCAGGGCAGCCTCTTCAGTCCGAACACGTACGCAAAGCTTCCGACGGTAAGCAGCACGAGCAGGCCGATCATCCAAATATCGAGTGGCACAAACCGAGCCTACGCTCGGCGGAATCAACGGCGCATAAACAAGCACACCGCGGGCTTCAGACGTTTATAGGCCGTTGACGCTTACGGGGATACGGCGGTCGCATGAGCATTCCCGCTCGCGACCGACGATCAGCGACGCCTTGTACGAGCTCCAGCGAGTGGGGGTTCCGGCACCTGGCGCCGGTCGTTTATCGTTCGCGGGCCGGACCGAAACGATAGCCGCGGCCGGGCGCCGTTTGGATCACCTCGGGGTGCGCGGGGTCGTGCTCGAGCTTGAGCCGCAACCGCTGGATGAAGACGCGCAGGTAGTGGCGCTCGTCGCCGTAGGCGGGCCCCCACACCTGGTGGAGCAGGGTGCGATAGTCCATGACATCGTGGGCGTGGCGGGCCAGCTCGGCAACCAGCAGGTACTCGGTCGGCGATAGCCGCACTTCCTGGCCGTCCTTCAAGACGGAATGGCGGCTGAGATCCACCGAAACGTCGCCCCACCGCACCACGAGAGGCACCTGGGCGGGCGGCTGCCCTCGCCGAAGGACGGCGCGGATGCGGGCGAGCAGTTCCTCGGAGCCGAAGGGCTTGGCCAGGTAGTCGTCCGCTCCCATGTCGAGGGCGCGGACCTTGTCAGCCTGGTCGCCGCGCGCGCTGATCACGATCACCGAGGGGACGCGGCGGCCTTCGAGCGTGGAGAGGACATGCCAGCCATCCACAAAGGGCAACCCGATGTCGAGCAGCACGACGTCGAAGGCTTTCGCCTTGAGCGCCTGAACGCCGGCCGAGCCATCGGCGGCGAACTCCACCTCGTACCCACCCGATTGCAGCGCGGAGACCAGCACGCCGCGCAGCGCGCGGTCATCCTCCACCACCAGGATCCGGGACGTCACGCCCGGATCACCTGCCGGCCACCACGTAAAAGCTCGGTGAGTCGACGATCTCGGCATCCGGTCGTGCGAACATCTGGCGTAGTTTCAACCCGGCCACGGTCGCGAGCCAGTTCTCGACCTCCTCGGGCCAGATCAGCGGAATCTCGGCCTGCTGCGTGATGGTGCGGCCGTCGGGAAGCGCGTAATCGACCTCGAAGCGCGCCCCGTTGCCGTCCAGCGACTGGACTCGCACGCACGGGCTCGCGCCGGACCGCAACCAGTAGGGATTGGTCAACTCGAAGGCAAGTGACCCATCGGCGACCACGTGCTTGCCGGCAGCGCGCAGCCGGTCGACGAAACACAAGATGTTCGAAGGGACGACGACGAGATCGAACTGCTGACCCAGGTCGAGGTCTTCGATCCGTGATTGGATGAGCTCCGTGCCGGGGAGGCGCGGTCGTAACCGCGCGAGCATACCCGGATGGCTATCGACGCCGACGAGCTCAATCCCGGCCGCGTGCAACGGGACCGCCAGCCGTCCGGTGCCGATGCCAAGGTAGAGGACGGGCGGCGCGGCCGCTTGTGCGAGCTCCAGCCAGGGCCACAGGTCGGTCGCGTCCGGCAGCTGGGCATAGAGTTCGGCAAAGCCTTCGTCGGGGATCGACGGGTCGTCGCGGACGATCGTCATCGAGCGTCGAAAGCGTGGAAATTAGGCGACGGCCTGGTCCGCGATGTCGAGCGCCTTATCGATGATCGCGAATCCCTCCCCCAGCTCTTCCTCGCTGATGCACAGCGGTGGGTTCGTCATGATCGTGTGCCAGCGAACGAAGGTGTAGAGGCCGTGTTCGCGGAAGTATTTGCCGATCGCCTTCATCGGCTCCGACGTGCCGTTGAAGGGAGCGAGCGGTTCCATCGTTTTGCGGTCTTTGACCAGCTCCAGGATGCCGAACAGGCCGATCGACCGTGTCAGCCCGACGCAGGGGTGCTTTTTCTTGAGGGCGTCGTGGTGGCGCTTCATGACTTCGCCCATCCTGCGCGCGTTCCCGATCATGTCGTCTTCCTCGTAGGCCTGGATCGTGCCCAATGCGGCGGCGCAGGCCAGTGGATGGCTGTTGTAGGTGAGGCCGCCGTAGAACACGTTTTTCTCGAAATGCTGCACGATCCGTGGACGCATGCCGACGGCGCCGAGCGGTACGTAGCTCGATGTCAGGCCTTTGGCCATGGTGATCATGTCGGGAACGACCTTCCAGTGGTTGACGGCGAACCACTCCCCGGTCCGTCCGAACCCGGACATGATCTCGTCGCAGACCATCAGAATGCCATAGCGGTCACACAACTCGCGTACGCCCTGCAGATAGCCGTCGGGCGGAATCAAGACGCCGTTGGTGCCGACGACGGTCTCCAGGAAGAACGCGGCGATCGTATGCGGTCCTTCGAGCTCGATCGTCTCTTCCAGGTATTGCAGGGCCGTCTCCGCCGAGTCGACCTCCCGTTGCGGCCCGTGATGTGGGTCGAGCACCCGGACCACGCCGGACGTTCCCTGGTCGTTGGCCCAGCGACGGGGGTCGCCGGTCATGGCCATTGACACCCCGGTTCCGCCATGGTACGAGCGATAGCGCGAGATCACCTTGTAGCGGCCGGTGACAGCCCGGGCCAGTTTTACCGCGTTTTCATTGGCATCGGCCCCGCCGAGGGTGAAGAACACCGTGTTCATGTCCCCCGGGAGCAACTCCGCGAGCTTCTTTCCGAGCAAGGCACGCGGCTCGTGGGCCATGAACGGGTTCGCATAGGCGAGCTTCTCCGCCTGCCGCTTGATGGCCTCGATGATTCGTGGGTCGCCGTGACCGGCGTTTACGCTCATCAACTGGCTGTTGAAATCGATGAACCGCTTCCCCTCGGGGGTGAAGAAGTAGACGCCCTTGGCGTGGTCGACGGGAATCGGGTCGGCGGCCGATTGCGCCATCCAGTCGTAGAGCGTGTACTGCCGGCAGAGGGCGACGATCTCCTCGCCGCTCAAGACGTGCGGCCGGGCACTCGTCTCTAAAGCCACCGGGTCGTGATCACCTTGTGCCGGGTATAGAAGCGGATGCTGTCCTGGCCGGTGGCGTGCAGATCGCCGAAGAACGAATTCTTCCAGCCGGTGAAGGGGAAGAAGGCCATCGGCGCCGCGACGCCGATGTTCACGCCCAGCATCCCGGCCTGCGCCCGGCGCTTGAACTCGCGAGCGTACTTGCCCGAACCGGTAAAGATCGACGCCATGTTGCCGAAAGTGCTGGCGTTGAGCAGCTTCAACGCCTCGTCGATGTCGCTGGCGCGCATCACCGCAAGCACCGGCCCGAAGAGCTCCTCTTTCCAGATCTTCATGTTCGGCGTGACCTTGTCGAAAATCGTCGGCCCCAGGAAGAAGCCCTCCTTCTGATCCACCTGGCGTCCATCGGAGACGAGCTGCGCTCCCTCGGACTGGGCGCCGTCGATGTACTCGATCAGCTTCTTCTTGCGCTCACCTCGGATCACCGGCCCGAGCGTGGTTTTGGGATCGGTGCCCGGGCCCACTTTCAGTTTCGCCGCGTCAGTGGCCAGCTCGCGTACCAGGGCGTCGCCGATCTTGCCGACGCCAACCGCGACACTCCCCGCGAGGCAACGCTGGCCGGCGTTCCCGAAGGCCGAAGAGATGACGTGTGGCGCCGAGAGTTCGAGGTCGGCATCGTCCATCACCAGGATGTGGTTCTTAGCGCCGCCGAGCGCCTGCACCCGCTTCCCATTGGCCGCGGCCGTGGCGTAAATGTAGGCGGCAACGGTCGCCGAGCCGACGAACGAGATCGCCGAGACATCCGGGTGGGTCAGCAGCTGGTTGACCGCGTCGTTCGCCCCGTGTACGACATTGAAGACGCCCTCCGGCAGGCCGGCCTCCTCGAGCAGCTCGGCGATCCGCATCGCCGAGAGCGGAGTGAGCTGCGACGGCTTGAGGACGAAGGTGTTCCCCGTCACGATGGCAACCGGGATCATCCACATCGGCACCATGTTGGGGAAGTTGAAGGGCGTGATCCCGGCGACGACGCCGACCGGAAAACGCGTCAACTCCTCGTCGATGCCTTTGGCGATCTGATCGAGGTTCTGGCCCATCATCAGCGTGGGAGCGCCGCAGGCGAAGTCGATGACCTCGATCGCCCGCTTGACCTCGCCTTTCGACTCGTCGAGCGTCTTGCCGTTCTCCTGCGTGACGATCGCCGAGAGCTCGTCGATGTGCTTGTCGAAGAGCGCCTTGAAGCGGAACAGTACCTGGGCCCGCTCGGGCACCGGGGTTTCGCTCCAGGCGGGGAACGCCTTCTTCGCCGCGGCGACGGCCTCGTTGATCTCCTCGCGGGTCGAATGCGGAAGACTGGCGATCGTCTCGCCAGTCGCGGGGTTTGGAATCGGATCGGTCTTTTCGGATCGTGAATCGCGGAACTTGCCGCCGATAAAGCTCCGGACGTTCTTGGTGGCGATCATGATCTGGCTCCCACCGGGCTTTGCTCAGTGGCCGGCGCCCCATGGAATGCCGAACGTCGAAGGAACTGGCCGGCACCCTTGACGCCCTGGAATTTTCCGTCGCGCACCAGGATGTTCCCGCGCTGCATCACGACCTCCGGCAGGCCCTTGACCGTCATTCCTTCGTAGCAACTGTAGTCCACGTTCATGTGATGGGTCTTCGCCGAGAGCGTCCGTTCCACCCTCGGATTGAAGATCACGATGTCGGCGTCGCTCCCGGGGGCGATCGTCCCTTTGCGCGGGAAGAGACCGAACATCTTGGCGGGCGCGGTCGCCACCAGCTCGACGAAGCGGTTGAGCGTGATCCGCCCGGAGTTCACGCCACCGTGGAAGATCAGCGAAAAGCGATCTTCGACACCCGGCAAGCCGTTGGGGATCTTGGAGAAGTCGCCACGTCCCATCTCCTTCTGCCCTTTGAAATGGAATGGACAGTGGTCGGTCGCGACCAGCTGCAGGTCGTCCTGCAGGAGGCCCTTCCAGAGCTCATCGTGATGCGAGGCCGGTCGCAACGGCGGTGAGCAGACGTACTTCGCACCTTCGAAGCCGGGGCGGCCCAGGTCGTCCAGGCTCAGGTACAGGTACTGCGGGCAGGTCTCGGCAAACGTGGGGGCACCGTCGTCGCGCGCCTCGCGCACGGCGTCGAGCGCTTCTTTGGAGCTGAGGTGCACGATGTAGACGGCGACCTCCGCCAGCCGGGCGAGCGCGATCGCGCGTCCAGTGGCCTCCCCCTCCATGCTGGCCGGGCGGGTCAGCCCGTGATTGATGGGATCGCCCTTGCCTTCCGCCAGGTAGCGCTGCACGAGCACGTCGATCGCGCCGCCGTTCTCGGCGTGCATCATGATCAGGCCCCCGTTTGCCGCCGTGCGGCTCATCGCCCGGAAGATCGACGCGTCGTCGAGCATGAAGACTCCGGGGTAGGCCATGAAGAGCTTGAAGGACGGGATGCCCTCGTTGACCAGCGCGTCCATCTCTTTGAGGATCGAGTCGTTGATCTCACGCACGATCATGTGAAAGCCGTAATCGATGTACGCTTTCCCTTCGGCCTTCTTGTGCCACTGGTCGAGCCCCTGGCGCAGCGTCTGGCCAAAGCTCTGCACCGCGAAGTCGACGATGGTCGTCGTGCCGCCCCAGGCGGCCGCCGCGGTTCCGGTCGCGAAATCATCGGACGCGAAGGTACCGCCGAACGGCAACTCCATGTGCGTGTGGACATCGATCGCGCCCGGCATCACGTAGCGGTTTTCGGCGTCGATCACCTGGTCGGCACTGGCCGCCAGCCCGCTCCCGATCGCGGCGATCTTCTCGCCGTCGATCAAGACGTCGGTCTTGTTGGTATCGCTCGCCGTCACCACGGTGCCGTTCTTGATCAGCGTCCTCATGGCAGCTCCCTGACGAGGTCTTCGTAACTCTCGGGCCGGCGGTCGCGGAGGAACTGCCAGGTGTTGCGCACTTCCCGATTCATGTCGAGGTCGAGGTCGCACACCAGCACCTCATCCTCGGTCTCCGACGCCTTCCCGATGATGCGGCCGCGCGGATCGCAGAAGTAGCTCGAGCCGTAGAACTGCGCGTCGTTGAGCGGCTTCTCCACCCCGACCCGGTTGATGGCGCCGATCCAGTAACCGTTGGCGACGGCGTGGGCTGGCTGCTCGAGCTCCCAGAGATAGCGCGACAGCGATTTGACCGTGGCCGAGGGATTGAAGACGAGCTCGGCGCCCTTGAGCCCCAGCGCGCGGGCGGGCTCCGGAAAGTGCCGGTCGTAGCAGATCAAGATGCCGACCCGGCCGACCGAGGTGTCCCACACCGGGTAGCCGAGGTTGCCGGGCTTGAAATAGAACTTTTCCCAGAAACAGGGACCGACGTGAGGGATGTGCGTCTTGCGGTACTTTCCCAGCATCGTGCCGTCGTTCTCGATCAGGACCGCCGTGTTGTAGTAGACGCCGGTCTGGGCCTCCTCGTAGAAAGGCACCACGAGCGCCATCTTGTGCTTCTTCGCCAGCGCCTGCATCCGTTTGACCGTCGGCCCATCGTCCCGCTCGGCGGTGTCGTACCACTTGACGTCCTGCTCGGCGCAGAAGTAGGGGCCGAAGAAGATCTCCTGGAGGCACGTTATCTGCGCGCCTTTGGCCGCCGCCTCGGCGATCAGGGCCTCGTGCGTTACGATCGCTTCCTCTTTGGGCATGTTCGCGTGCGCCTGGATAAGCGCCGCCCGCACCTTTGCCATGTCTGTGTCGCCTCCTCCTAGCTGAACGCCGGAATAATAGCCTCGCCGTATTTCTGGATGACCGCCTCGGGTTTCTCCACCATAAGGTAGAGGTTGAACTGGTCGACGCCGGCGTCGATCAGCTCCTCGATCCGTTTCCGGCTCTGCTCCACGGTGCCGATGACACAGAAGCGGTCGATCACGTCGTCGGGAACGAAGTCGGCGTGCGCCGCGCCCCGCTGCGCGTGCTCCGAGTAGTCGTAGTGGTCGCGGGCCTTGATGTAGTCGGTGAGCGCCTTCGGAAGGTCTTGCGCGTCGTACCGCTTCAACAGGTCGACGACGTGGTTGGAGACCAGCGCCGGGAACCAGCGCACTTGCTCACGCGCTGCCTCGATGTCATCAGAGATGAAGGCCGGGGCGGCGGCCTGGATCTGGATGTCGTCGAAGGACCGGCCGGCCTCCTGGGCGCCTTCCCGCACGAACTGCAGGCACCACTTGATGATGGCCGGATCGGCCAGCTGGATGATGACCCCGTCGGCCACCCGCCCGGCGGCCCGAAGCGCCTTTGGCCCATAGCCCGCGACCCAGATGGGCAGCTCGTGCTCGGCCCACTTCAGCCGGACCTTGACGCCGTCGTAGGCGACTTCACGGCCGGCCGCCAGCTCGCGGATCAGGCGGCAGTCCGCCTCCATGCGCTCGACCGAAACCGGCTTCTGGCCGAGGACGCGGCGGGCGCTGTCGCCGCGACCGATGCCCATCACCATTCGGCCGCCGGAGATCTCGTTCAGGGTGGCCAGCGCGCTGGCCGTCACGGTTGGATCGCGCGTCCCCGGGTTGGTGACGCAAGGACCGATCTTGATGGTCCGCGTGTTGGCCGCCATCAGCGTGAAGATCGGATAGACCTCCTGCCAGAGCACGTGGGAGTCGAAGAGCCACGCGTACTCGAAACCGTGTGCCTCGGCAAGCTTGGTCAGATCCACCCACCGGCTGGGGGGCGGATCTGGAGCAAAGCAGACGCCGAAGCTGATTCGTGCCATTCCTTCCAAAAGGCTGGAGCCCCCGCCGCGAGGAAGGGGCTCCAGCGCGATCGATATCGAGTTCAGGTCGCCGGAGCAGCCTGCGGGCGCCGCCGCGCGGCAGCCGCCGGGAAGAGCGCCGAGAGCGCCAGGTAGCAGATGAACGCCGCCACCAGGCCGACCACCCAGCCGAAGTCATAGAAGGTGACGGGCTGGTAGAGGAACGGGATCACGCCCTTTGCCGGGAATGGGCCTTGTGTGCCTGGTGCGGTATAGGCGCCACCCACGGCTAGGACGCCACCAACCAGCAGGCTGATCAAGCCTCGCCAGTTGAACCCGGCACTGTACCGATACTCGCCGTTGGTGCGGTAGAGGTCGCCCAGCTTCAGGTTGGTGTTGCGCATGAACCAGTAGTCGGCGATCAGCACGCCCGCGATCGCGCCGAGAGCGCCGCCATAGAAGTTGAGCCAGGTGAAGATGTAGACGTGCGCGTCCGAGTACAGCCTCCAGGGGGCGATCGCGACCCCGAGGATGCCGGTGATCAGGCCGCCGGTTCGGAAGCTGATCCACTTCGGGAAGGTGTTCGAGAAGTCATAGGACGGGCTCACGACGTTGGCGGCGACATTGACCGAGAGGGTGGCTACGGCCAGCGTGAACAGGGCCAGAACGACGACCAGCGCGTTGTCGAACTTGCCGACCAGCTCGACCGGGTTCCAGATGGCGGTACCGTAGACCGCAACCGTCCCGGACGTGATCAGCACGGCGAGCAAAGGAAAGAACGTCATCGTCGTCGGAAGTCCCAGCGCCTGGCCGATGGTCTGGGCCCGCTGGCTCTTCGCAAACCGCGTGAAGTCTGGCATGTTCAGCGAAAGCGTCGACCAGAAGGCGATCTGACCCATCAGCGCCGGAAAGAAGAGCTTCCAGAAGTCGGCACCCCAGCCCAGTTTGCCCGGCTGGGAAACGAGCGGCCCAAATCCGCCGGCCTTGGAGGTCATCCAGACGAGCAATCCAAGGGCGACGACGATAACGAAGGGAGCCGCCCAGTTTTCGAACCGCCGGATCGTATTCAGGCCTCGCACGATGATGAAGATGTTGAGCGCCCAGAAGAGGGCAAAACTCAGCCACTGTGTCCAGGGTGACCCGAAGAACAGACCCGCCTTGAGCCAGGAGGTTCCGAGGTCGGAGCTGAAAATCCCGAGGAGCTTGCCCATGACGATGAAGAGCGCCTCGCCACCGATCCAGGTCTGAATCCCAAACCATCCACAGGCAACGAAGGCCCGGAGCAATGCGGCGACGTTCGCGCCGAAAACTCCAAATGAGGCCCGGGCAAAGACCGGGTACGGAATCCCATACTTCGTGCCCGCGTGGCTGTTCAGCAGCATTGGCATGAGCACGATGATGTTCCCGAGGGCGATGGTCAGGATCGCCTGGTACCAGGACATCCCCAGGAGCACGAGGCCGGCAGCAAGACCGTAGGTTGGAATGTTGTGAGCCATGCCGACCCATAAGGCCAGGTAGTTGTACGTGCTCCAGCTCCGGTCTTTGATCTTGACCGGCGCCAGGTCCTTGTTGTAAAGCGGGCTGTCACGGATCGACGAATCGTCGGCCAGCTCGTGCCGGCCGTCGGGATAGACGAGCTCCTCCCCTATTCGCTGCGCCGGAGGCGTTAAGGTCGCGACTCCCATGTTTCCCCTCCTAGTGAGTTGCGGATCGCCGATTTTGGCGAGCTAAATGTACGTTCGGCGACTGCCTAAGTCAATGGCCCATGTGCCCACCAGGGATGGGCCCGCTGGACGGAAACCCTCCGGCAACTACCGGCGCCACAGAGACGCGCCGAACGCTGCCTAGAGGTCTCGCT
The DNA here is from genome assembly GCA_035544955.1 of Candidatus Dormiibacterota bacterium. NCBI lineage: Bacteria > Bacillati > Candidatus Dormiibacterota > Candidatus Dormiibacterota bacterium. The sequence goes on along the minus strand of DASZZN010000018.1, from coordinate 32,195 downwards.
TCGCGAAGCTCAGGTTCGCGAGGGCTAGCAGGCCGCCGAGCCAGGCGACGACCCAGGCGACATAGATCACCGGCGGCGGCTGGTCGGCGAAGAACGGATTTGCCGCTCGCGCGCGCCCCACCGCCCGGCCCGCGGCCAGGACTTCTGACGGCTCCAGGTAGAAGATCGCCCCGTGCCAGAGCCCGTCGGTCGGGATCAGCAGCCGGCTGCCGACGCCGATGTTGATGATGGTGTCGTTGCCGAATCCCTGGCCGATCGCCAGCGCGATGCCGCCGATCCAGGCAACGAAGAAGAACACCAGCGCGATCACTCCACCCGTCATGGGCGCCAGGCGCGTGCTGAGCAAGAGGGCGAGCGTCATCAACACGATGCCTTCTGCGGCGACGAAGGTCAGTGCCGCGATCGGGTTCGGTGGCGTATAACCCGTTGCGAGCCAGATCCCGAGCAGTTCGAGCAGCCCGCTCCCCGCGGCGTAGAGCGTGACAAGCAGCGCGAGCCCGAGCCATTTGCCCATGAGGAGCTGGCTGCGTCGAATGGGCCGCGGCAGGATGGCGAGCGCGATCCCCGACTCGATATCGCTGGCAATGCTCGGCGCCGCCACCAGGGTCGACCCGAGCGCGAGCACGCCGCTGAACATGAAGGCGACCAGGATTGTCAGCTGCGACGACGCCAGCCGAACCTGCGCGGGCGTCACGTCTTTCATCGTCGGCAGCCGGCTGAAGCCCCAGCTGGTGAGCACGATCACGACGACCGTCAGCGCACCAAGGGCGAGCAGCAGCTTGCGGCGTGATGCCTCCAGGATCGTGAGCCGGGCGATCGTCAGAACCTGTCTCATTGGTCCTGCTCCTTCAGGAGCTGGAGGAAGCGGTCCTCGAGCGTCTCGTGTCGCGGCTCGACGGCATAGACGCGGCCGCCCAGGCGGACCATCTCACTGACGAGATCGGGTACCCGATCCGGGGAAAGGCCACGGAAGGTCAGCCATTCGCCCTCGTCCTCGAGGTTCCCGAACGCGCCAAGCCCGGAACGACCGGCTGCCGCTAGCCCCGTCACGCGGACTCGAACGGCCCCGTCCTGTCCCAGGATCTGCGCCATCGTTCCGGTCGCGATCACCCGGCCGTGGTCCACCACGGCCAGCCGGTCGCAGATCTGCTCGACCTCGCTGAGCAGGTGCGAGTTGAGAAAGACGGCGGTGCCGCGCGCCTTCAACGTGCGGATGATCTCCCGGACGTCGTGGCGCCCGACCGGATCGAGCGCCGAGGTGGGCTCGTCGAGCAATACCAGCTCGGGGCGACCGAGCAAGGCGACACCCAGGCCCAGCCGTTGCTGCATGCCCTTCGAGAAGCCCTCGACCTTATCGTCCGCCCTATCCGAAAGACCGACCAGCTCGAGCGCGCTGTCGATCTCGGCTTTCCAGTCGGAGCGCGCCATGTCGGAGAGCTCGCAGTGCAGACCCAGCACCTCTCGCGCTTTCATCCAGCCCTGGTAGCGGAACAGCTCCGGCAGGTAGCCGAGACGTCGCCGAGTTTGCAGGTCGCCGATCGGCGCGCCCAGGACCCATCCCTGGCCCGCGGTGGGGAGCGCCAGGCCGACCAGCAGCTTCACGGCGGTCGTCTTTCCGGCACCGTTCGGTCCCAGGAATCCGAAGACCTCCGCGCGCCGCACGCTCATCGTCAGCCCGCTCAGCGCGACCGTCTTGCCGTAGCGCTTCGCCAGGTCCTGCGTATGAACGGCAAGGGAGGCGGCATCGGCCGCCTCCGTCGGATTCAGATCGATGGGATCAGTGGAGGGACGTTGCAATGGCGAGCACCTGGTCGGGGGTCAACTGACCTCCGACGGCGTAGATTACGCCATTCTTCACCCAGACCACGCCCGCCCCCAGCACGGCTTTGATCAGCGTTGCGGGCATTCCATTGACCTGCACGGACTCCGTCGTCGCCAGGCCCTTCGGGATTGGGATCGGAAGCGTCGTGCTCGGATCCTTGATCGCCCTGACCTGTGCCGCGAGCTCTGGCGGCACCCCGGGCTGCGAGAGCAGGTAATCCTCGAGTTGCGCGGTGGTCGCGCCATTCGAGTCGACCGTTGGGACTCGGGTCTGCGCGATCACGAGCGTCGGTACGCTGGCGATTCCCGTCCCGCCAGACAGGCCCCACACCTCGACCAGCGCCGGACCGGCGTTGACCACGAGCGTGCTGCCGTTAATACTCGACGGCATGGGGTTGACCTTCACGCCCTTGGTTGCGGCGGACGCGCGTAGCCGCTCGGCGTCGAAGGTCAGTGACCCGGTCGCGCGGGAGACGGCCCCGTAGCTGACCGGGCCGGAAACCCCGTTCGGAAGAGAGGCCGGCATCAGAACCGGAAGTCCGGACTGGGTTTGGGCCGTCGCCGCATCGGTGAGCTGCTGCAACCTCGGCGCGTCCGGCAACCATTTCACCTGTCCGTAGTCGAGCAGGGCAGTGGTTTGGGCGAAGTCGGAAGGCGAGACCGTCACCGCCTTGAGCTGCTGCGGCTCGAAGATCCGGACCAGGCTCTGCGCGATTCCGGATACCCCGAGGCCCGTGAGCAGTGCGGCCGCCAGCAGCACGGCGATCGCCGGTGTGGCCATCGGTCGCCAGCGAGCCGAGGTCCGACTCAGCCAGCGCTCGTACCAGCGCGGCGGCCTGGCCGTCTCCTCTCGCTTGATGCGCGTCCGCACCATGGCAAGGGCGGCAGGAGCCTGCGGCTCGAAGGCCGGCACCTGCAGCAGTCCCGTCGTAGCCCGCGCATCATTCGCGATCACGTGGAAGCGCGGTTTGCACTCCGCGCACTCGTCGAAGTGCGCTTGATCCGCCGCCGTCAGCGCCAGCGGCTCGTCATAGATCCGTCGCAGCGATCCATCACTCAGGTGTCGCACGTTTGACCTCCTTGCGCAGGGCCTCTTCCGCCCGGCGCAGCAGCGTCCCCACATTGCCTACCTTCATGCCGAGCGCCATCGCCACCTCGGCGTAGCTCAGCCCGCTGTGCCGGAGCATCAAGACGGCTGCCGTCCGCTGCGGCAACCGGCTGAGCGCACGCCGCACCTCGCGCCGTTGCTCCGCTTCCTCGACCAACCGCTCGGGGCTGGCGATCGTCGGCCGCGCCGGGTCGAGCGCGTGGGCGGTCTCGCGCAGCGCCCGTCGCCGCTCCCCACGAATCACGTTCAGCGCCGAATGGACGGCGGCGGCATGGAGCCACCCGGAGGCGCGCTCGGAGTCGGGGGAGTGACTCCGATGGAACTTGAGGAAGACCTCCTGGGCGACATCCTCCGCCGCCGGCCGATCGGCGAGAACCCGATAGGCGATGGCCACGACCTTCGGATACTCCTGCAGGAATAGCCGTTCGAACGGATCCGGCACGCGCTGGTTAATCGCGCCCAACGACGCCCGGGTTACGGTCGGGCGCCACGCCTCCATCTGGAGCATCTACCAAGGAAGCACCACCGCCCGCACGAATGTGACAGGCAGCCGGTCGCGGCCGGGCTGGACGCATATAGAAGGTAGGTCTCCGCGCCGGGGGCTGAACCGAGGCTATTCGCCCTTCCAGGTGGGTTTGCGCTTCTCGGCGAAGGCGGTGAGCCCCTCTTTGGCGTCCGCCGTCTCGAAGAGACGGAAGATGCCGCCTCGCTCCAGCGCGAGTGCGCTCTCGAGCGACATCTCGAGCCCCTGCTTCGCAACCAGCTTGATCTCGCCGATGGCCACGGTCGGACCACCCGCCAGGGTCGTGGCAAAAGCGATCGCTTCCGGCAGCAGCCGGTCCGGCGCGACGAGTCGATCGACGATCCCGAGACCGGCCGCCGACGCAGGATCCAGCGGCTTGCCGGTCAGGAGCAATTCCATCGCCTTCTGCCGGCCGATCAGACGAGGCAGGCGCTGCGTCCCGCCGTTACCCGGCAGCAGGCCGAGCGTGACTTCCGGGACGCCGAGCCGGTATTCCCCCTCGGCCGCAAAGCGGAAATCGGCGGCGAGCGCGATCTCCAGGCCTCCGCCCAGGCAATGACCGCCGATGGCGGCGATGAACACCTTTGGCGTGTGCTCCATCTTGAGCAGGACTTCGTGCATGTGCAGGATCGTCATCGCCCGTACCTTCGAGGTGACGCTGCGGAACATCCCGATGTCGGCGCCGGCGCTGAAGAACTTGGGCAGGTCCGACATCAGCACCGCCGCGCCGATCGCTGCATCGAAGCGGATCTCATCGATGGCGGCATTCAGGTCGTCGATGAACTGCCGATCATACGAATTCGCCGGTGGGCGATTGAGGTGAATGAGCGCCACGCCGCCCTGTTCCTTGCTGACCGACACAACCCTGGCCGAGGTGGTCGCTTGCTCCATCGATCCCTCCTTTGTGTACCCTGAAGTCTAGTTCGCCCGCGCTAGCAGGAGGAATGGCAAGGATATGAGCACGATGGTGATTGACGGCAAGCCGGTGTCGGCACGCTCCGGCGCGACCGTGGAGATCCACGACCCCGCGACCGGCGAGCTGGTCGACACGGTCCCACAGGCCGGCGTCGAGGAAACCCGGCAGGCGATCGACGCCGCCCACGCGGCGTTCCGCGGTTGGGCCGAGACGCTGCCGCAGAAGCGCACGCAGATCCTGATGGAAGGCGCGGCGCTGGCCCGGCAGCACCTCGACGAGGTCGCCTCGCTGTTGACGCGCGAGCAGGGCAAGCCGCTGCGCGACTCGAAGATCGAGGCCGAGCGATTCGTCGAGGGCATCGAGTTCTATGCGATGCTGGCCGCCTCAGGCGCCATCCGGGGCAAGCACGTCCAGCTATCGGTGCCAGGGGCTTTCGGCCTGGTGGTGCGCCGACCGATTGGGGTCGTCGGCGCCATCATTCCCTGGAACTTCCCGCTCACGCTGCTCGCGAACAAGATTGCCCCGGCGCTGGCGGTCGGCAACACCGTGGTCGCCAAGCCGGCCAGTACCACGCCACTGTCGACCATCCGGCTGGTCGAATTGATGAATGAGGGCGGCCTCCCCCCCGGCGTGCTGAACGTCGTCGTCGGTCCGGGAGCGGTGGTCGGCCAGGAGATGATCAAGAATCCGAAGGTGCGCAAGATCGGATTCACCGGGGAAACCCAGACCGGCAAACAGGTGATGGCGGAGGCGGCCTCCGACTTGAAGCACGTCACCCTGGAGCTCGGCGGCAGCGACCCGGCCATCGTCTGCGATGACGCCGACATCGAGCAGGCGAGCAAGGCGATCGCCATCGGACGGTTTTTCAACGCCGGCCAGGCGTGCCTGGCGGTGAAGCGGGTCTTCGTCCACGAAGCGGTCTTTGACCAGGTAATCGAGAGGGTCACCGCGCGGGCCAAGCGACTCAAGGTTCTGCCTGGGACAGATGCGTCATCCCAGATGGGGCCGATGCACACAGCGGGCGGTCGCGAGACGATCGAAGCCCAGCTGAAAGATGCCCTCGACCGTGGCGCACGCTTGCTCGCCGGTGGCAACCGCTTGCGGGGCGCGCCATACGACCGGGGCTTCTTCTTCGAGCCGACCGTCATAACCGATGTTCCACCGGACGCCCGGGTGTGGCGGGAGGAGACATTTGGGCCGCTGCTGCCGATTGCTCGCGTCAAGAGTCTCGACGAGGCGATCGAGCGCGCCAACGACTCGGAGTTTGGCTTGGGCTCTTCCGTATTCACGCGTGACATCAAGAAGGCGCAGCAGACGATCGATCGGCTGGACGTCGGCTATGCCTGGATCAACCAGGTCAACCTGGTGGCATATGACGAGCTGCCCTTTGGCGGCACCAAACACAGCGGCTTCGGCAAGGAACACGGCATCGAGGTGCTCGACTTCTACACCGAAGAGAAAAGCGTCGTCATGGGTGGCGTCTAGCGGCGAACGAGCTCGTCGAGAGCCGGACCGCGGGTGTCCTGACCCTCCGGCTGAACCGGCCGGAGGCGCGCAACGCGCTCAGTCCGTCGATGGTGCGGGCCCTGCATCTCGCCCTGGCGCGGGCGCGCGACCACACTGACGTCCATGCCGTAACCCTGGTTGGAACCGGTGAGACGTTCAGCGCGGGCGCCGACCTGAAGGGGTTCATCAGCGGGCGTCGACCACTCGAGCAGGCCCTTGAGCGGCGCGAGCTCGGCACCCTGTTAGTCCTGATCGACACCTATTCGAAACCGCTGGTCGCCGCGGTCAACGGGGACGCCCTGGGCGCGGGCTTCGGGTTGGTCGCGGCCTGCCAGCTCGCCGTCGCCGTGGAGGCCGCGCGCTTCGGTCTGCCCGGGGTGCGGCTCGGCATCATGCCGATGACGATCATGCCGGCGATCGGTCGAAGCCTCCCGCGCAAGCTCGGGCTGGAGCTGATCCTGACCGGCCGGCTGATGTCCGCGAGGGAGGCCGTCGCTCAAGGGCTGGTCAACCATGTCGTGGCTGCCGGCGAGCTGGAGGTGGCCGCGGCCGCCCTCGCCCGGTCGGCCCTCGACTACACGCTCAGGCCGCCGCGGACCACTCCGACGCCTGGGTGATGTTATTCAGCACCCAGCCGAACTGACCCGTGGTCACCGTGGCCTTGCAGTAGGCGCAGATGCCGGACTCGTTGATGGAGACCGGCGCGCCGCAGTTCGGACACTGCGTGATTTCGGCGGTCTCCCCGACCCGCGTCCTCGCCGCCTGGCTGCGGATGAACGTCCAGAACTCGGTAAACGGTTTTATCGTTTTATCCCCACTGAGCATCTTGCCGGCGTCATCGACTTCGTAATCTTTGGCGATGGCGTCGAACCGGACGGTGACACTGTCAAAGTTCGCGTCGCTCGCGACCTTGGCGATGGCGCAGCCATTGACGGCCAGGTCTTCGAGCACGTCGCGCTTGTGAAGGGTCACAAACTGCTCGACCTGCAGCTTCCAGCGGTGATAAATCGCGTCGGAGAGATAGATGCGGGCCGGCTCCAGATTGCGGGCCATCCAGGCGTTCTGCAGCACAAAGAAGGTGGTCTGGGCCCGGTCGATGAAGACCTGCGGGTTGAAGTTCGGATCGCGCGCCTGCAGCCCCGTGATGCCGACTGCAACGGCCGCGGAATCCACGGGCGGTGCCGTGTCGTCACCGTCGTCGGTTACGGTGCTCGCCGACTTCCGGCTCGACAACCCGCGGTAGATGAGGAAGGCGCCGATCAGTGCCAGGATGATGAAGAAGAGCAGCGGCGACCCACCGCTCGAGCTGCCCGAGCTGCCACCGCCGACGAAGAAAAAGCCCCCGCCCCCGCCGCTGCTGTGGCCGCCGCCCCCGCCGCTGTGACCGCCACCCCCACCGCCGCCGCCGCCGCCGCCGCCCCCGGCGCGGGCCAGCGCGGAGAGCTGGATGGCGAGGGCAAGCGCCCACGCGGCCCCGAGTGCGACCAGAACGCGCCCCCGCTTTCGCACGGCGATGCGTATAACCGGTCGGCCCGGCCGAGCTTGCTAGGGGGGCGCAACCCGTGGCGTCACTGATCGCCCGGGGCCGCCGCCGCTCGCTGCAGCGCCGGGTGCTCGCCTGGTACGGGACGCACGGCCGCGACCTGCCGTGGCGAAAGACCCGAGATCCCTATGCCATCCTGGTCTCGGAGGTGCTGTCGCAGCAGACCCAGATCTCCCGGGTGGTTCCGGTCTACGAACGCCTCCTGGCGCAATATCCGACGGTGGCGGCGATGGCCAGCGCGCCACTCGCCGAGGTGAAGGCCATCACCGACCCACTCGGGTACAAGATCCGGGGACGCTGGCTCCATGGCGCGGCGTTGCGCGTCGCCGACCGCCCAGGTGGCGGGTTTCCCGAAACCCTCGACGAGTTGCGCAGCCTCCCCGGAATCGGGCGCTACACCGCCGGGGCGGTCATGAGTTTCGCCCACCGGCGGGATGCGGCCGTGCTCGACACCAACGTCGCCCGGCTGCTGCGACGGTACTTTGGGATCGCGACCACGCCGCGCGCCCGGACCGAGCTGCTCTGGTCGCTGGCCGCCGCGGTGATTCCGAAAGGGAAGGGCTACCTCATTAACCAGGCGTTGATGGATCTCGGGGCGATGATCTGCCAGTCTCGAGCGCCGCGCTGTGATGCCTGCCCGTTGCGGCGCAGCTGCGACTTCCGGCGGAAATCCTAAGCCTGCTCGTGGGCGAGGGTCGCCTCGGCGTCGGCGCGTGAGATCACGCCCAGCAGCCGGCCCTCGCCAGTGGTGACCAGGCTGTTGGTCTGGATGTCGTGCTCGCGCATCGACTTGAGCAGCTCCTCGAGCGTCACGTTCGGTCGGAAGGTCTTCGGCCCCGGCCGCATCACCCGCTCCGCGGTCGCGCTGGGGTCCCCGTCGAGCTCTGCCTTGCGCAGCAACCCGAGGACCACCCGCGCCGGGCCGAGCACGACGCAGGTGGCCCAATCCCCGGTCCGACCGCGCACATCGCCGACGCGATCCTTGAGACCGCAGGTCGGCACCTCCGGATCCGCGACGTCACCGATCCAGGTCTCCTCGACGGCCTTGCCCTCGCGCGGCTGGTTTTCCTCGTACCACGCCAGCTTGCCGGGGACATAGTCGATCACGTTCTTGAAGCCAAGCGTCTCGAGCCGCCACGCGGCCCTCGGCGAGAGGTCTCAACCGAAGTCGTTGCAGTAGACGAGCACTGGCCGCTCGCGATCGAGTCCGGCCGCTGTTTTTTCATCGAGCCGCTTCAACGGGATATTGATCGCGCCGGGTAGATGGTCGTTGGCGAACTCGTCGTCGCCGAGCACGTCTACCAGCTGCGCGCCCTGCTCCAGCAACCGCTTCACCTCGGGCACCGAGAAGACCTGGGAGGGCATGCGCCTAATCTACGCCGTCCTTCTGGTTCTCCCCCTCTGGGGGAGGGCAGCGTGGGGGTTGTCAGCGCGCTCGCATCCGGTTGTTCTTCGGCAGGTGCTCTACCTCGGCGAGGCCCATCGCCTCCACGACGGGCGGGACGTACATCCCGAAGCGGCCGCGCAACCCTTTCTTCAGTCCGTACCAGCCGCCCACCGGATTCTTCGGCGAACGGGCCCACGCCTCGACGGTTCCCTCGGCGGCCGGTTTCTGCTCGTCCGCACTGCCAAGCGGCATCCAATCACCGTGTTGCTTCAGCATCTTGTGGAGGTCGTCCAGCCCGCGCAACTGATACCGAACCTCCGTCTTCCCCACCTGGACGACGAGGGCCGGCGGATCGAGCGTCTCATCCCGGTAGGCCTCGAATTCCGACGTCCCCGGCGGTGTCTTCAGAACCCACGGTGATTTGCGTGTCCCTGATCCCCTGACCTTCACGTTCGCCATCACGTCCTCCCTTCTGCCCCCTGAAATTACGGTAACCATAAGGTTACCGTGTCAGGTTACGTCACGCCGCGCCCTCGCGTCAGCGCGCCCAGACGCCGACGGGTGTGAAGTGCAGCGGAACGTCGACCAGAATCAGCTCCGAGAGATCCTTCGCCTCGATGCGCAGCGCCGCCTCGTCCCGGATCTTTGTCGCGTCACCGGTGGCCAGCTCCTCGGCGCCGACCGTCGCGCGGCCCTCGATCAGGTAGAGATAGCCGCCCCGTGCGGGCCGAAAGTCGTGAGCGACCACCGTGCCGGCTGAGAGACGGCCGACGTACACGGCGGCGTCCTGATGAACCCTGACCGGTTCACTGGCCGCCGGTCCGATGACCTTCAACAGGCGATCGGTCCGGTCCTCTTTGGTGAACTGTCGTTGCTGGAGACCCGGCGGAAGGCCAGAGGTGTCCGGAAGAATCCACAGCTGCAAGAACTCCATCGGCTCGGTTTTTGAACCGTTCTGTTCAGAATGCTCCGCGCCGGAGCCGAGCGTCATCAACTGCACATCACCGGAATGGAGGATGCCATCGTTGCCGAGGCTGTCGGCATGGCGGAAGGTGCCTTTCCACACGTAGGTAATGCCTTCGACGTCGGCGTGCGGGTGCATCGGCCAGACCGCACCGGGAGCGAGGCGATCGTGGTTGAACACGCGCAGCGACCCGACGCCCATCTGTCGCGGATCGCGATAGCGATCGAAGGAAAAGTGCCAGCGGGCAACAAACCAGCCGCCCTCTTCCTTGTGGATCTCGTGGTCGCGGCGGACCTCCAGCATCGCGTTCGACTAGGGGATCTGGATCGAGCGCTTGGAGAGCCCCATCCAGTAGCCGTCGATGATGCTCGGCAGCGGCTCTCCGTTGCTGTCGCCGGCACCGAGCGTCACGAACAGCGGCGCCAGGTGCTCGGTCCGAGGATGAGCGTACCTGACCGCCGGTGCGCGGTGCATGAAGTCGGAGAGCTCGTCGACGTCCCCGTGATCGAGCGCCTCGTGCGCCCAGGCGTCGAACTCGGTCGACCATGTCGGCGGTGGTGCATCGAGCCGGAAGTCGCGCAGGAAGGGCAGGCCATGCGTCAGGAACCCGCTGCCGATGACGAGTACCCCCTGGTCGCGGAGCGTGCGAAGCCGCCGACCGATCTGGAAAAGCCGTTCGGGGTCGAGGCTGGGCATCGAGACCTGCAGCACGGGCACATCGGCGTCGGGATACATCACCGTGAGCGGCACATAGGCGCCGTGGTCGAGTCCATGGTCGGGCTGCTCGGCCACCGGCTGATCGGAGAGCAGGCGCCGGATGTCGGCGGCGAGCTCGGGCGCGCCTGGCGACCGATACTGCGTCCGGTAATAGCGCTCGGGAAAGCCGCCGAAGTCGTAGATCAGCGGCGTGCCGGTGCGGGTCGCGCCGATGGTCAGCGGCGCATTCTCCCAATGGGCCGAGACCATCAGCACTGCGCTCGGGCGGGGTAAGGCCTTCGCCCAGGCGGCGAGTTGGGCGACCCAGAGCGGATCATCGACGAGCGGTGGCGCGCCGTGCCCGATGTAGAGCGTCGGCATGCGACCCGTGGCGCTCGCATGTCGAGCGCGCTCCTCCACCGCGCTCGCCGCAAGCTGCGCCGGCTGCTCGGGCGCGCTCGCGGGCTGCGGCTTTAGCTCTTCATCCATCGCTGGTTCGTAGCCATTCTCGCCCATGAGGCAAACCCTCGTTTGGATCGAACCTTGATGGTCCTGGACAGGTAACCTTTCTCGGAATGGCCGCTGATCATGCCGTGCACGCCGAGGGTCTGGTGAAACACTACGGTCGCGTTCGAGCATTGGATGGCCTCGATCTCGACGTCGCGGAAGGGAGCCTCCTGGCCCTGCTGGGACCGAATGGAGCGGGCAAGACCACGGCGGTACGCATCTTCACGACGCTCCTCCAGCCGGACGCCGGGCACGCAACCGTTGCCGGCTTCGATGTGGTCCGGGATGCGGACCGCATCAGGTCACAGATTGGCCTGGCGGGTCAAAACGTGGCGATCGACGAATACCTGACCGGCCTGGAAAACCTCGAGATGATCGGCCAGCTGTATCACCTCGCCGCGCGAGACGCAAAACGCCGCGCGGAGGAGCTCCTGATGCAGTTCGACCTGATCGACGCCGCCAGCCGAATCGCGAAGACCTACTCGGGTGGCATGCGCCGGCGCCTCGACCTGGCGGCGTCGCTCGTCCTGCTGCCACCGGTCCTGTTCCTCGACGAGCCCACCACCGGGCTCGATCCGCGGAGCCGCCGGCAGGTGTGGGGAATGATCAGCTCGCTCGTCAGTGAGGGCTCAACCATCCTGCTCACGACGCAGTACCTCGAGGAGGCGGACGAGCTGGCGAACCGGATTGCGGTCGTCGATGCCGGGCGGGTGATTGCGGAAGGCACTTCGGATGAGCTGAAGGACCGGGTTGGCGGGAACCGCATCGAGATCGCGGTCGCGAGGGACGCCGACCTCGACCGCGCCGCCGAGGTCGCCCGCCGTTACTTCTCCAGCGATGTCACCGTGGATCCGGCTCAGCGGCGGATCTCGGCGCCGTCCAAAAACGGGACGAGCCAGCTGGCAACGCTGGTGCGTGACTTCGATGGCGCCGGAATCGACATCGTCGACCTGCAACTGCACCGGCCCAGTCTCGACGATGTCTTCCTCACCCTCACCGGTCACCAGGCGGAAGAGGAAAAAGTGGCGGCGCCCGCCGGCCGCTGGCAACGGAGGCCACGCTGATGGCCACCGCCCGCGCGATATCGATGGCAGGAACGCGCTACCAGCCCATCGCGGGACGGCCGCGCATCGTGTGGGCGTTCCTGGACGCGCTCGTGCTCGCCAAGCGGAGCGTCCTGGAAACGGTGCGCGTGCCTGAACTGATCATGTTCGTTGCCATCCAGCCGATCATGTTCGTCCTGTTGTTTCGCTACGTCTTCGGTGGCGCGATCCAGGTCCCCGGAGGGCAATACGTCAACTTCCTTATGCCGGGGATCTTCGTGCAGACGGTGGCGTTCGGCGGGGTCACAACCGCCATCGGGCTCGCCCAGGATATGCAGCGCGGCATCATCGACCGTTTCCGCTCGCTCCCGATGTCCTCGTCCGCAGTCCTGACCGGCCGCACCATCGCCGATCTCGCCCGAAACCTCTTTACCGTGATCATCATGCTGACCGTCGGATTCCTGGTGGGCTTCCGCCCGGGCGGGACGCCGTTCGAGTTCCTGCTCGGAATCCTGCTCCTGCTGGGGGTCAGCTTTGCCTTCTCCTGGATCTCGGCGTTTATCGGCCTGCTGGTCCGCAGTGTCGAGGCGGCGCAATCGGGCGGGTTCATCTGGCTCTTTCCCCTGACCTTCGCCTCCAGCGCGTTCGTACCGGTGGCGACGATGCCAGGTTGGTTGCAAACCTTCGCGCGCCACAATCCAATTTCTGTTCTGGCCGACGCGCTCCGGGGCCTCTTCCACGTGAATCCAGCGCTGACCACCGGCGATATCCGTTGGGCCTTGATTCAGTCGGTCGCCTGGATCGTCGGGATCCTGATCGTCTTCGTCCCGCTTTCGGTCGTCCGCTACCGGCGCACGACGGCGCGCTAGCCGCGCCGAACCCAGACGTGTCGTGCCCGCTGATCGTGACCGACCGGCTCCTGCTCCGGGACTGGCGGGACGCAGACCTGGATCCATTCGTCGCCATGAATGCCGACCCCGTGGTCATGGAGTTCTTCCCGGAGACCTACTCGGAGGAGCGAACCCGCCGATTCGTGGCACTCATCCGCGAGCGGTGGACGCAGCTCGGATACAGCCTCTGGGCCGTAGAGCGGAAAGACACCGGACGATTCATCGGATACGTCGGCCTCTGGCCGGCCACGTTTCCTGCCCACTTCACGCCCGCCGTCGAGGTCGGCTGGCGGCTCGCGGCTGATCAGTGGGGGCACGGTTACGCGACCGAAGCGGCGCGGGCCGCCCTCGATTACGGCTTCAACACCGTCGGCCTTCACGAAATCGTCTCGTTCACATCCGCCATCAACGTGCGGTCCCGGCGGGTCATGGAGCGCCTTGGCATGCGCCGCGATCTCAGCGGCGACTTCGAGCACCCCAACGTGCCGGCGGGTCATCCGGTCCGCCCTCACGTCCTGTACCGAATAAAGAATTAGGCACTAAAGCCGATGACGGCACCGGTGGGCGCGTGCCAACCTGCAACTTGAGCGAAACCCTGTAAAGAGTCATAGCCAAGGTCCAGGTCCAGGTGAAGAAGTCGGAATCGACGCTGCAAGCGCTCGCATCCGTGCTTCGAGCGTCGCCTGAGTCGGACGCACTTGCCACCCTGGGCCGGCTGCTGGACTCGCTGCCGATCGGCTTCCACGTCAGTGATTGTGGCGGCGCGTTCCACGTCCTCTACGCCAACAGCGTGTGGGAACACTGGCTCGCACCCGACAAGCTGCCGGTGGCCGGCAAACGGCTTGCCGATCTCTTTCCGAGCGCCGAGGAGGCTGGCGTCATCCAGCTGATGCGGGACGTTTGTGCGACGGCCCAACCGAAGCACCTCAAGGGTTTTCAGTTCAAAGAATTGGGCGCGACCGAGCATGGCAAGCGCGCCGGACGGTGGGACTGGGAGATCTATCCGTTGAGCGGCCCCAGCGGCGTGACCCATCTGCTCAACGTCATCATGGATGTGAGCGCACCCAGGCCCGGACGGAGCGGGCCGTCGAAAGTACACCGGCAGGCGGAAAACCGTCGCCGCGAAGAGGCATCCGGCGTCCTGCGCATTTTCGGTCTTGCTCCGCAGGCGATGGGGCCGAGCGGTCTTAAGACGCTGAGTGACCGGGAATACCAGGTGGCTGATCTCCTGGCGATGGGCTGCACCAATGCGGCAATCGCCGACCATTTGAAGCTCAGCCCAGCCACGGTGTCCTCGCATGTCGCCCACATCCTGTCCAAGCTCGGCTTCCGATCGCGGGCACAGGTCGCGGCCTGGATCGTGAGGCGCCGGTTGGGCCCGGCCGCGTCAGCGGGCATGCCCGGGTTGAGCTGACGGCGGCCCCGGCCGCAACAATTCCTGCAAAAATTCATCTGAACGGATGATGACAACCGCCGCTCGCGGGCCGCATCCTTAGTCGAACCTGGCGCAACGCATCAGCCGACTCACCGGTCGACGACACCTGCAGATGGCACTGCGCGAACCGCAGCAACGCTTCCGCAACGCGTTCCAAAACGCACCGATCGGCATGGCGTTGGTGGGCCTGGACGGGCGTTTTCTGGATGTGAACGGAGCGCTATGTCAGCTCCTCGGATACGCACCGGACCAGCTCTCGGTCATCACCGTCCAGGAGGTAACCCATCCTCTCGATATTGAGGCGCTGATGGCGGGGACCCAGCAATTGCTGGCCGGGGAGATCGCGAGATTTCAGGCCGAGCAGCGCTATCTCCACGCCGACGGCCACGCCGGATGGTCGCTTGTCAGCGTCTCGCTGATGAGGGAACCCAACGGACGGCCCCTTTACTACGTTCTAGGGATTGACGACATCACGGCCCAGAAGATCGAGCGGCTGCGAGCCATTCCCGTCGCGGTGACGCGCATGTTGGTCGAAGCCCCCACCCTGGAAGCGGCCTCGCGCGGAATTCTGCGGCGGCTCTGCGAGGAGCTTGGCTGGCAGGTCGGTCAGCTCTGGATCCGGGATGGCGACAATGTCCTCCGCTTGCGAGATTTCTGGCATGCCGCGTCGGCAGAAGGCGGCCCCAAGGAGACCAACTCCGTAACGACGCACTTCCCAGGAATCGACGTACCGGGCCAGGTGGCCGCGCGAGGCGAGGTCGTATGGATCGCCGACATCGCCAGCGATCCAAACTTCGGCCCGCCGGCAACGGCCGCGGACGCCGGCCTCGAGGGGGCCTTGGGCTTCCCCATCCTGATTGGCGGCGAAGTCACCGGGGTGATGAACTTCTACAGCGCCGTAATCGCCAAGCCCGACGAGGACCTGCTTGCCATGGTAGAAGACGTCGGAGACCAGCTCGGCCGATTCATCGAGCGAAAGCGAGCCGAGCGAGCTCTGCAAGCGGCGGCCGAGCACGTCCGGGGCGTCCTGGACAACGTCGCCGACGGCATCATCAGTACCGACGAGAGCGGGGTCGTCGAATTCTTCAATCGGGCAGCTCAACGGCTCTTCGGCTACACGCTCGCCGAGGTTCGCGGGCAAGACGCAAAGATGCTCATTGCAGAACCGTACCGCCGCGATTTTGTCAGCCACCTCAGCAACTATCTGCGGCCCGGGAAAAGCCAGCCCTCGGTCTCCGGGTCGCGCGAACTGTGGGGACAGCGCAAGGACGGGTCGATCTTCCCCATGGAGTTTCGCGCCAGCGAGATGCTCCTCGGTGGCGAGCGCCGTTTTGTGGGGATCCTGCACGACATCTCCGCGCAGCGGGCGCAGAAGGACGCGTTGGAATATCAGTCGCTTCACGATCCGCTGACTGGATTGCCGAACCGAATGCTGTTCAACGACCGGCTGCGTCAGGCGATCGTTGTCGGACATCGGGAACGAGAACCACTGGTGCTGCTCATCATGGATATGGACCGGTTCAAAGAGGTCAACGACACCCTCGGCCACCAGGTCGGTGATTTACTCCTGCAACAGGTGGCGTTGCGCCTGGCAGCGACGCTTCGGCAGTCTGACACGGTTGCGCGCCTCGGCGGTGACGAGTTCGCGGTGCTCCCTGCCGGTGGGACCGACCTCCAGGGCGGGTCACACACGGCAAAGAAGATTCTGCGAGCGCTGGAGCACCCGTTCGTGGTCGACGGCCGCAACATCGACGTGGGGGCGAGCATCGGCATTGCCCAGTGTCCTGAGCACGGCGAGGAGGCCGACACGCTGATGCGCCACGCCGATGTCGCGATGTACGTGGCCAAACGGACCAAGCGCGGGTACGCGGTGTACGCTCCCCGACTCGACGAGCACACGGCGGCCCACCTGGCGCTCATCGGCGAGCTGCGTCACGCGATTGGGCATGACGAGCTTGTGCTTCATTACCAGCCAACGGTCGCACTCAAGAGCGGCCGCACGACGGGGGTCGAAGCGCTGGTCCGCTGGCAGCACCCCACACAGGGGCTGATTCCGCCGGATCAGTTCATTCCCGCGGCGGAAGAGACCGAATTGGTTCAACCGCTCGCCCAGTGGGTCCTCAATCAGGGCCTCTCCCAGTTGCGGAGCTGGACCGACAGCGGACTGGACGTCGAGCTGGCGGTGAACCTGTCGGCGTGGAACCTCCGTGATCCTGAATTTCCGGAGCTGACGTCCGGTCTGCTCGAGAACTGGGGGGTTGACCCCAACCGCTTGACGCTGGAGATCACGGAGAGCGGCATCATGGCCCCCTCCTCGATCCACGAGGCCATCACCCAACTGAGCATGCTCGGCGTGGGCCTCTCCATCGACGATTTCGGCACCGGCTACTCGTCGCTGGCTCGCTTGAAACGCTTGCCGGTCAACGAGATCAAGGTCGACAAGTCGTTCATCATCGGGATGATCGCCGACAGGATGAGCGTGTCGATCGTGCGTTCGGTGATCGAGCTCGGTCACAATATGGGCCTTCGGGTGGTTGCGGAAGGGGTCGAGAACAGCGAAACCATGGACCAGCTGGTGACGCTCGGCTGTGACCTTGCTCAGGGGTACTACCTGTGCCCTCCGATGCCCGCGACCGAGCTGACCCGCTGGTTCCGCGAGTCGGGCCGGGGCCCTCTTCCTCCCGCGGCGATCGAAGCCGGCGAAGCGAACGGTCTGGCCTAGGCGGCTGCCACCGGGGCGCCTTCCTCGGGAGCCGCCTGCCGTCCGCGCAGCGGCACGTCATTGAGGAAGACTGACGCGATCAGCGCCAGGATCAAGACCGCGGCGCCGTAGAGGAAGACCTCGTGCAGCGTCGTGGCCAGGCCGGCGCGGATCGCATGCAGCACCTGGTCGAAGATCGTGGCGCCCTGCGTTCCCAGCGCGCTTGCCTGCGCCCGGCGGGCCGCGATCTGTGTCGGATCGAACAGGGTCTGGGGGTTGCTTCCACCGCCGCTGAGGAACCGCGACGCGATCTGGGATGGTAGGTGGAGGCTGGCCACCTGCTCCTGGATATGACCTGGAAGGCGCTGGGCCAGGACGGAGCCGAGCACCGCGGTGCCGATCGTCCCGCCGATCTGCCGCCAGAACTGGATCTGGCTCGAGGCAACGCCGAGGAAACTCCGCGGTAGGGCGGTCTGCACCGCCGTGAGGTAGAGCGGAAAGGTCGTGCCCAACCCGGCGCCCACGAGCACGATGTCGCGGACGACTTCGAGGCGCGAGGTCGTGACCGTCACCTGCGAGAGCAGCCACATGCCGACCAGCATGACGACGATGCCGGCCGTCCCGAGGAATCGGTAGTAGCGGATGCGCACCATGGCCTGGCCCACCAGGATGCTCGCCACGATCAGACCGAGCATCATCGGGGTGAGTAGCTGGCCGGAGTTGGTGGCGCTGACGCCGAGGACGCCCTGGTAGATGAGTGGCACGAAGACGATGGTGCCGAACATGCCGAAGCCCGTCAGGAAGCCGACGATCATGGAGACGCTGAAGGTCGAGTTTTTGAAAAGCGAGAAGGGCACGATCGGATGGTCCGTCCGCGTCTCGATCAGGAAGAAGACGGCGAGGAGGATGGCGGCAACCGCGAGCAGGCCAAGGACCTCCGGTGAGGTCCAGCCGTGATCCCTCGTGATCGAAAGCGCCACCATCAGGGGAACCAGTCCCGCGACCAGCGCGGCCGCGCCCGGGAAATCGATGTCGCGAATGGACGCGGACGAGCGCACATACGGCATCGTCGCGATCACGAGCAGGACGGCAATGATCCCGACCGGCAGGTTGACGTAGAAGACCCAGCGCCAGCCCCAGCTGTCGGTGATGTAGCCGCCGGCGGTTGGTCCGACGATGGAGGAGAGACCGAACACGGCGCCGAAGAGGCCCCCGAGGCGGGCCCGCTGGGTTGGCGGGAACAGATCGCCGATCACCGCAAAGACGGTGGCGAAGAGCATGCCGCCGAAGATCCCCTGGATGGTCCGGAAGGTGACCAGCTCGAGCATGCCGTGCGACTGGCCACACAGCGCCGAGGCGGCCACGAAGCCGATCATGCCGGCAAGAAGGAACGGCTTGCGACCGAAGAGATCCCCGAGCTTGCCCGCGATCGGCACCATGATCGTCGACGCCACCAGATAGGCGGTGATGACCCAGGAGTAATAGTTGAGGCCGTTCAGCTCGGCCACGATCCGTGGCATCGCGGTTCCGACGATCGTTTGGTCGAGCGCGGCGAGCAAGAGCGCCAGCATGGTGCCGGCGACGACCCCGATCGTTCCCCATCGCGTCAACCCCGCTGTGAGGTGACCGCTGCTATCGGCCGCGTTGCTCTCGGGCCGTCGGATGTCGGTG
This sequence comes from Candidatus Dormiibacterota bacterium, assembly GCA_035544955.1. Lineage (NCBI taxonomy): Bacteria > Bacillati > Candidatus Dormiibacterota > Candidatus Dormiibacterota bacterium. The sequence continues at coordinate 13,484 of DASZZN010000018.1, read as the reverse complement.
CTCATGCGCTCCTCCTCTCTCCCGCCGTCGCGCCGGTCATGTTCTCGATCAGCCGTAAGCACGCGTGCCGTAGCAGCTCCAACTCGTCCGTGGAGAGGCCGGCCGCGATCTTGACCTGCCATTCCAATCCCTGCTCGCGCATGCCCTCCAGTCGCTTCGCGCCCGCCACCGTCAGTCGGGCGTAGGTCAACCGGCGGTCGGTTGGATCGTCGATGCGCTCCACCAGGCCGTCGCGCTCGAGATGATCGATCAGGCCGGTGACGTTACGCGGGGTGACCTCCAGCTGATCGGCCAGCTCCCCGAGGGGCAGCTGGCGCTCTGGTGTGGACTTGAGCGTCCACAGGACGTTGAGCCGGCCCTCACTCAAGCCATGCTTCTCGGCCCAGCGATCCATGAGCCCGTGCGTCAGCCGGGCGGTGATACGCAGCGCCGTCATGGCCTCAACGGTGCGCATCTCCTTTTCGGAGAGCGGCTGGCGCGCCGCGCGCAAGGCCTGACGGAAGCGACTGTCGTAGAGGCGTCCCGCCCCATCTGTCGCGAGAGAGCCGTTAAACCGGCAGTCGCCCTTGATGTCGGAGAACTGCATAGTGAACCACTTCACTATGTAGCCTTTCACGAACGGTTTGTCAAATTCCCTATTGGGAGGCGCAAGCTAGCCCGGGCCCTCCCCCGCGACGCGGGGGAGGGAAATCGATTTCAGGCGGGAACTTGAACGGACTGCACCCGGCAAAGGGGGCGTGTCCCTCATCCGGGGCCGCGGATCGGCCATAACGCAATCAAAGGCTTTTGCGTTTGATTGGACGATGCATCGCGGGCGCCTCGGGGCGCTTGTCTTACTGATCCTTGTGGCTGTTTCTGCCTGTGGGCCATCGGCGGCTCGCTTGCCACAGCCGTCGGCCAGTCCGTCCATCAGCCCCACCCCCACTCCAACGCCGACGCCCACCCCGCAGCTTGCTTGCGCTGACCGGGTCCTCGCGACGCTGACGTTCGATCAGCGGATCGGTCAGCTCTTCGAGCTCGGTCTCGCGGCCGACCGCCTCGGGCCCACCGAGATCAACTTGATCCAGACGGATCACATCGGCGCGGTCTGGTTTGTCGAAACGAGCCACGCAGGGGTCGCCGGCATCGCAGCTGTCACGGCGGCGGTCCAGGCACAGGTGTCCAGCGGGGCGACGGCCAATGTCCGTTTCTTCATCGCCGCCAATCAGGAAGGCGGCCTGATCCAGGCGATGCAGGGCCCCGGTTTTTCCCAGATTCCAACCGCCGTCGTGCAAGGGAGCTGGGCACCAGGCCTGTTACAGAGCCGCGCCGCTGGCTGGGCGCAGGAACTCCGCGCAGCCGGAATCAACTTCAACTTCGCGCCGGTGATGGACGTGGTCCCGCCCGGGACGGACGCGCAGAACCAGCCGATCGGTGCGCTCCAGCGTGAGTACGGCCATGATCCGGCGACCGCGGGGAGCCACGGCGCCGCCTTCCTCACCGGGATGCGCCAGTCCGGTGTCGCGGTCAGCCTCAAACACTTCCCCGGCCTCGGCCGTGTCACCGGCAATACCGACTTCACGACGGCGACCGATACGACGACCACCACGTCCGATCCCTACTTTCAATCCTTCAGCCAGGGCATCGCGGCGAATGCCGACTTCGTCATGGTGGCGTTGGCCCGATACACGCGGATCGATCCCAATCATTTGGCCGCCTTCTCCGCGGTGGTTATGAGTCAGATGCTGCGTGGCACGCTGGGCTTCCAGGGCGTCATCATCTCCGACGACCTGGGCGATACGGCGGCCGTGGCGAGTATCCCCCCTGGCAACCGGGCAATCGACTTTCTTTTGGCTGGGGGCGACATGATCATCTCGAAGACCTCGGCGCCCGCCCACGCCATGGTGCTGGCAATCAGGTCACGAGCCGCCGCCGATCCGAATTTTCACCAGCGCGTCGACGATGCGGCGCTTCGGATTCTCCGGGCGAAGCAAGCCTGGGGTCTCCTCCCCTGCTGAGCTGAGGCCGAACGTGGCACCGGGGTGAGAGGAACGGCCCCTCGCCCCGGCTGCACATGACGATCGGCTAAGCAGGCGTCAGGCGCGCTTCGCCTTCAGGTTCTCCAGGATTTCGGCCATGCGATCCATGGAATCGTCCGAGCCACGCTGCATCCCTGACGCCACCATGCCGTCGCGATCGGCGACGGACTGGAAGAGCAGCTGCTCGACGAGCCTGGTCTTTTGCCCCAGCGGCTCGAGCGTCAGCGTTTGCAGCAGTACGTGGCCAGGCACGCCCTCGAACTCGAAGGTCGCCACGATCCGTTCTGGGGCGACGATGTCGTGGTGCACGCCGTGAAACGCGAACTCGTCACCGTCCTGGTTGCGCTGGACGAAGCGCCATAACCCGCCAGGTCGCGCCTCCATCTTGTCGACGATCGTCGTGTATTCCCTCGGGCCAAACCACTGTGGAAGGAGCTTCGGGTCCGTGTACGCGTTGAACACCAGCTCGCGCGGCGCATCGAAGACACGCGTGATGATGATCTCCTGCTTTCCCGGTTCGATCACGTAATCAGCTTTTGCCATGGTCTCTGCCTTCGCGCTCATTCGTTTCCTCCTTTTGTACGGTCGCCAGGTATTCGTCGAGTCGCTCGAAACTCTCGTCCCAAAACCGCCGGTACTCCCCCACCCAGTTGGCCGCCTCCTTCAAGCGGGCGCCATCCAGCCGGCACGGACGCCACTGGGCTTTTCGGCTCTGCGCGACCAGCCCCGCCCGCTGCAGCACTTTCAGATGTTTCGAGATGCCGGGAAGACTCAAGTCGAACGGTTTGGCCAGTTCCGTGACTGAAGCCTCTCCCTGGGAAAGACGAGCCAGGATCGCTCGCCGGGTGGGATCGGCGAGGGCTGCGAACGTGACGCTCAGCTGATCTGTTGCCATCTATTTTTCTCATTAGCTAATTAGCTAGTTGGTAGAATACAGGCCCTCCGGGCACGTTGTCAAGGCCCTGTCCCAAAGACGCGGTCAGATCCGCGTTAGGTGTTTGGTTGCGAAGATCGTCGCGCGTCCGTCCGGCTCGATCGAAGTCAGGACATGGCTCCAGCTTCCATCAGCTTCGTGCCACTCGAACCGGTTCATGAAGGAGGGCGTCGGATCGCCGAAACTGAAGATGACAGCGTCGCCGTTTTTCTGCCCGATGCCGACGACGGCGCTGGGATTTGGGTACACGCCGGTCGAGTCGGCCAGGATCAGAATGTACCTCGCGCTGCGATCGTCCAGGCCAACGAGATAGGCGGCTTCATACGGCCTCCCGTCAAGCTCCCGGAATCGCATCTCGACGAAGTGATCGCCGAGTACCCAGCGGGATTCGACCGCCTGATGCAGGACCGTATCGCCCACCAGGCCGCGCCCTTCCCACCGACCGGTGAGGCGCCCGAGGAACTCGTCCCTGCTCATCGTCGCGCCACTATAGCTTCAACCGTAGCCGCCGAGCCCCCGGAGCCACCATGGCACTTGACATAGAGCCACTTTGGTGCCATCATGGCTCACATGGAACTCACCCCGTACGTTGAGACCCTTCGCCACGAGCTTTTGGCAGCCGCTGAGGCCGGCGGCAAGGACGCCCGTGCCCTCGCCGAGCGGCTCATCGCCCCCCTCGATTCGGCCACACGACTGATGCTGTTGGAGGCGATGGCCGGGGCTACGGACGAGATCACTCGCGATCTTGCGCCGGGCTCGGTCGAGGTGCGTTTGCATGGCCGGAACCCCAGTTTCGTCGTGACCCTGCCACCGGCCGAGGATGCGTTTGAAGACACGACAGACCCCAGATCGCCCGTTCCACCAATCCGGACTGAGGGCGACGAGGGCGGGACCTCGCGGATCAACCTCCGCCTTCCTGATTCCCTCAAGCTCCGGGCCGAGGAGGCCGCTGACAAGGAGGGGCTCTCCGTCAATTCCTGGCTCGTCCGGGCGGTAGCCGCCGCGCTCGACCCTGACAATCGCGAGGGCCACCCTCGACGCATCGCTGCGCGTGGGCGGCAGAGCTACAGCGGATGGGTGCGCTAGCCATGCCAATTTTCGAGACGCTCGAGCCGATCTCCGTGACGATTGCCATGGTCGTGGGCGACCTCCGGATCACCGCGAGCGACCGCCGCGACACCGTCGTAGTGGTCAGCCCCAACGATTCCTCTAAAGAGTCCGACGTGAAGGCCGCGGAGCAGACTCGCGTTGAGTACGCCGACGGCAGGCTACTGGTCAAGGCGCCGAGGTCGTGGAAGCAGTTCACCCCATTCGGCGGCGCCGAGTCCATCGATGTGGCGATCGAGCTGCCGGCGGGATCGCGCCTGGAGGGTGAAGGAGCGGTGGTGGACTTTCGCTGCGATGGCCGGCTCGGAGAATGCCGGTTTACGACCGGTGTCGGAAACATCCGGCTCGAGGAAACAGGTGCGCTCCACGTCAGTACCAGTGCCGGGAGCATAACGGTCGACCGCGTGGGGGGCCGAGCAGAGGTCACCGGGTCCGGCGCACTGCGCATCCGCGAAATCGACGGTCCTGCGGTAATCAAGAATCTCAACGGCGTCACCTGGCTCGGCGAGGTAAACGGCGACCTCCGATGCAATGCTGCCAACGGCGACATCACAGTCGAGCGGGCACTCGGGGCCGTCGCGGCCAAGACGGCCAACGGCGCTGTCCGGATCGGCGAGGTAGTGCGCGGCTCGATCGAGCTGGGCACCTCCTACGGTGAGCTCGAGGTCGGGATCCGCGAGGGGACGGCAGCGCTGCTCGACGTGCGCTCCCAGTTTGGCAGCGTGCGAAACTCGCTGACCGCCTCTGAGGGCCCGCAACCGTCTGACCAGACGGTCGAGGTGCGAGCGCGCACCTCCTTCGGCGACATCGTGATCCGCCGTTCTCGACGCGAGACATATGTGGAGACGCAACGATGACCGTCGCCACCTCCACGTCGGCGATTGTGGCGACTGGACTGCGCAAGTCGTACGGCGAGAAGGTCGTGCTCGACGGCATCGACCTGGACATTCCACAGGGCACGATCTTCGCGCTCCTTGGACCCAACGGGGCCGGCAAGACCACCGCGGTCCAGATCCTGTCGACGTACATCAGCGCAGACGGTGGCGAAGTGCGAATCGCCGGCCACGATGTGGCCCGCGATCCTGATGCGGTCCGCGCCGCAATTGGCGTCACAGGCCAGTTCTCGGCGGTAGACAAGCTCCTCACCGGCGAGGAGAACCTGATCCTGATGGCGGACCTGCATCACCTGGGCAAGCGCGAAGGCCGTAAACGCGCCTCCGAGCTGCTGCGCAGATTCGATTTGGTGGAGGCGGGCCCGAAGATCCTGTCGACCTACTCCGGCGGAATGCGGCGCCGGCTCGACCTCGCGATGACCCTGATCGGCGACCCGCGCATCATCTTCCTCGACGAGCCGACCACGGGCCTCGACCCGCGCAGCCGGCGCACCATGTGGCAGATCATCCGAGAGCTTGCCGCGGGCGGGGTCACCATCTTCCTCACCACGCAGTACCTGGAGGAGGCCGACGAGCTCGCCAGTCGGATCGGGGTCCTCGACAAAGGAAAACTCGTGGCCGAGGGCACCGCAGACGAGCTCAAGCGCATGATCCCCGGCGGATATATCCGGCTCGAATTCGCCGACGCTGTGGGGCTGTCGGCGGCTGCCCGCATCCTCGGTGAAGTGTCGCGCGATGACGATGCGCTGACACTCGAGGTCCCCACCGACGGCGGCGTCCGGTCGCTGCGAGCGCTGCTCGAGCGGGTCGACAACAAAAACATCGAGGTCGCCAACCTGATCGTGCACACGCCAGATCTCGACGACGTCTACTTTGCGCTGACCGGCCATCCCGTTACCGAGAAGGACACCGCCCCATGAGCACCTACGCCCTGAGTGATGCCGCCACCATGCTTCGCCGCGACTTCAGACACCTGCGGCGCTACCCCGTCATGACGATCAGTGGGATCGTGACACCGACTGTGATGCTGCTTCTGTTCGTCTTTGTCTTCGGCGGTGCAATGAGCTCCGGCATGGGCGGCAATGCGTCCTATGTCAACTACCTCGTCCCCGGGATTCTCCTGATGACCCTCGGTAGCGGGTGTGCTGCAACCGCCGTGGGCGTCAACATGGATATGACCGAAGGCGTCGTGGCCCGCTTCCGCATCATGGCGATCTCTCGCGCCTCGGTGCTCACCGGGCGTGTCGTGGGGAGCATGATCAGGACGCTGATCGGCGTGGTACTGGTCATCGGCGTCGCGCTGATCGCAGGATTTCGACCCACCGCCGGCCCGGTCCAATGGCTCGCAGCCTTCGGCTTCATCGCGCTGCTGACCCTCGCGCTGACCTGGCTTGCGGTCGCGCTGGGAATGGTAGCCAAGTCACCGGAAGGGGCCAACGGCTCTACGCTCCTCCTGCAGTTCGTCGGCCCCTTCATCAGCAGCGCCTTCGTCCGACCGGAAACTATGCCAGTGGGCGTCCGCTGGTTCGCTGAGAACCAACCCTTCACCTCCATGATCGAGACCCTGCGGGGACTGCTGCTGGGCACGCCGATCGGCAATCACGCCATCGTCGCCCTCGCCTGGTGCGTCGCAATCGCGCTGGGTGGATACCTATGGGCGCGAGTGAGCTACAACCGCGACCCCATCCGCTAGCGGCCTTAACCTGTCAGGCGACAGTGACCGCACATTGCCCTTCATAGTCGGCGCCGATGTCATCGCTCACGGAGCAGTCCGGCGCGCCGCCACTGTCATCACGACGCCCAGCAGAACGAGGGTGGCCGCGACTCCGCCCGCCGCCAGCAGCGGCCCGGCGTTGAGGAATGACTCGCCGATAGCCAGCAGGATCACGCCGATGACGGCGGATCCCATCGCCACCGCGAGCGAGCTGAGCGCGCGGTGTACCGGAGGGCCGATGAACACGTCCCCCTCCACTGCAAGGTAGCCGGCTTCCGCGGCCAGAAAGAATGCGGCCGCCACCAGCAGGCCGACTGCATCGACACTCTCACGCGCGCCGATGATCGAGAAACCATAGGCCGTCCCCAGCAGCACGATCGACCAGGCGACCAGCACTGACCGACGGAACACGATGCCGGCCACCAGCGTCAGCAGCGCCAGTGTAATCACTAACCCGACCACGCGGGGAAAGATGGGAGCTCGCTCGATGAGCACCACCCCGAGCACGGCCTCGATGCCGAGCGCCGCGCCGGTGATCAGGCGGGTCGTCGTCGCGCGTGACGCCGGAATAGGCGCACCTCCTCGAGAGCTGTTTCGAGCGGCTCGCCGGCCGGCCACACCGACGTCGCCACTGACACCTGGTGGTAGCGAGCCCGGAGCGTATCCCGGCGCAGGGCCAGGATGCGTGCCGCGAGCTGCCCGACCGAGTCCTTCGGGACCGGCACGGTGACGGCCACCTCGCAGATCGCCAGGTCAAAGCCGCGTCCGCTGAGCTGATCGAGCGCCGCCGTGAACCGTTCGTCGACAAGCGGTGAAAAGGCGATCACCAGCGCCTTTGCGGGCAACGTCTGCGGCGGGATGACATCGATGGTTTTCCAGGCGTAGCTGAGCTCGATGCGCGTGTCGAGGATGGCCTCTACCAGGAGATATCGCTGACGAATCCCCATCCCCGGCCAGATCCAGCGCAGCGTGCCACCGAAGGCGATCACACCCACTCGATCTCGGTGTTTGAGGTAGAGGTCCGCCACTCCGATTGCGGCCCGCAGTGTGCGGTCGATCGAATCGCCGTGGGTACGGAACGTGTCCAGGAAAAGGATGACATCGCTGTTGCGCTCCGGATGGAGGTCATTGACCTGCAGCGTGCCGCGCCGACCGGTCGCGTGCCAGTTGATGTGCCGCACCCGGTCACCCGGCCTAAAGGCACGAATCTCGGCGAACTCGATGCCATCGCCGCGGGTCCGCGCCAGCTGGTTGCCGGCGTAGACCTGGGTCTCGGTCGGTCTGACGAGGGCCCGCAGGACCTCGGGGCGTGGGTACACGCGGATCCTCAGGGGCTGATCAAGCGAGCCCTCCTGCGTGTACAGCCACAAGGGATCGCGCCAGCGCAGCCGCGCATGACCAACGTCGTAGAGGCCCCAGCGAACGCATCGGACGCTGAACCGCAGCGCGACCGACTCGCCGGAGGGCAGGCTGACGCGCCGGACCGGCCCGCCGGTCAGCACCACACCGGGCGCGAGGTCAAGGGTCACCTCTATCCGGCCACAGCCTGGCGCCGATCGCAGCCTCACCTCGACGACCGCCTCCTCGCCCTCCAGCAATCGCGGCCGGTCGACCACCATCGACCCCTCAATGAGGTGCTCGCGGGTGATCAACGCGCCGACAAGGATCGCGAGCAGGAACGGGACCGCGAGGATGGTGAGCTCCAGCCGGCCGAACGCGAGCCCGCCCAGCAGGGCCAGCCCGGCGAGGCCCGCGTAAGCGACCACGCGCGCAGAGGCAGCGCTGGTCAGCCGGATGTTCGTGGACTTCCCTCCGAGGCCGCGGGCGGCGTGGGCACCGTATTCAGGCATTCGGCGACGACGGTGTCGCTGCTGACACGCTGCACCCAGAGTTCAGGTCGAAGGATCAATCGATGCGCAAGCGCCGGGATCGCAACAGCCTTGACGTCCTCCGGCGTGACGAAGTCGCGTCCCTCGAGCACGGCCCTGCTGCGGGCGAGCTTCATCACGGCGAGGCTGCCGCGGGGGCTCGCCCCGACCTGCACTTTCGGATTGGTCCGCGTAGCGGCGATCAGATCGATCACGTAGTAGCCGATCGGTTCGCTGACGTGGACTCGCTCCACCGCCTGCTGCATCGCGATCAGCGCCGGAGCGTCGACGACCTGCGTCAGCGCGACGTCGTCCGCCAGCCGGTCGATCCGCTGCTGCAGCATGCGCCATTCGTCGTCGCGTCCCAGGTAGCCGATGCCGATCCGCATCAGGAATCGGTCGAGCTGGGCCTCGGGCAATGGATAGGTGCCCTCGTACTCGATCGGGTTCTGCGTCGCGAGCACGAGGAACGGTCGGTCCAGGCGATGCGTGATTCCATCGCTCGAGACCTGGCGTTCCTGCATCGCTTCGAGGAGCGCGGCCTGGGTCTTGGCCGGGGCGCGGTTGATTTCGTCGGCCAGCAGGATGTTGGCGAAGACGGGACCGTGACGAAACTCAAAGTCGCCGGTGCGCTGGTTGTAGATCGAGCTTCCCGTCACATCGGAGGGCATCAGATCCGGGGTGAATTGGATGCGCTTGAAATCGAGTCCCATCGCCGTAGCGAAGGAGCGCGCCAGCAGCGTTTTCGCCAGTCCCGGGTAGTCCTCGATAAGAACGTGGCCGTCGGCCAGCAGGCCCATCATGACCAGCTGGAGAACCGCGCGTTTGCCGACCACTGCCCGCTCGACCTCATCGAGAATGCGCCCCGCCGCCAGCGTGACTTCAGGGATGTTCAGATCGACTCCAGCACCTTCACAATGCGCTCGATCTCCCGCAGGCTCATCGCCGGCCGGCGATAGTTCACCCGCGCCGGACGTCCCTCCCGCAAGAACGCAAATGCTTCAGATCCCAGCACCCCGGATGCCAATTCCGGCTGGGCATCGAGCTCGAACCCCCGTCGCACCCGCAGCCGCGATGCCGCCAGCTCATGTAACAGCGGCCGGAGCATGAAGTGCACGTCGAGCGCCGCGTATCGCGCTGCGTCGACGGTGCGCCGGATCGACTCGAACTCGTCGAGCTCCGGCCTCGATTCCTTGCGCGGCGCCAGGGCTGCCTCGAAGGGAGAGCCGCTCCGGCGGCGGATCCGCCGGCCAAGTCGGCGAACGAGCAGGGCGAGAGCCGTCATGCCGACGGCCATGATGGCCAGCTGCGTGATGATTGCGATGCTCATCCCGCGATCCGAACTGGCACGTCGGATAGATCCGCGCGAACTCGCTGCAGCGCCTCGATGGCCTCCTCCTTCATGGACGGGTCCACGGGATGCTGGCTGAACTTCGCCCACTCGAAGAGATCGGTGAGGCGTCGCAGCGAGGCCGAGCCGACACTGAAGGTGCTCAGGATGCGCGCCATGTACTCGAGGGGGGCCTCGGACGGTTGTCGTGGCCGCCCGACCGCTTTCAATTCCGCTTCGAGGCGTGCATAAGCGGCGATGACCGCGCGGCGCGGATCCGTCTCCGCCCGTAACTTGGCGAGCGATTCTTCGACCGCCGCGACGACGCGACTTTGGGGCTCCTCCGCGGATCCAGCCAGTCGATCCCCTGCGGCACCCGATCGCAACCAGCGCAAGAACAACCCAGCCGCCGCCACGATGATCGCGAGCGCAACCAGGAAAGACAACCACGTGATCGCGTGGCTGCTGCCCGGCGCGCTGACCTTCCCGAGGCCGAGGCCCCCGGCGGTGAAAGCAGGTGGCACGATCCGTGAAAGTCGCAATCGCTCACGCAGGAGGATGAGCGCGCAGATGGCGGCGCCGAAATACAAATAGCCCGCGATCGAGGCGCTGAGCGGCCGTGCCTGCGGCCGTCCGCGCGGCAGTGGAAAGGCCACCCAGAGATTGATCGCGGTCGCCGTCAGGGCCGCCACCAATAGAAGGATGAGGAGCGTCTGCACCATCGTGTCCGATGCGACGCTGATCCAGGCGGGCGCGGCGAGCCCGCCCGTCGATCCGAGAGATGATGGGCGGCTGGCCAGCGCGACCAGCCCGAGCAGGAGTCCAACGACCAGGATGAGCCTCGCCTCGGGCGCCCGCCGCTGCATAGGCGGATCGTAGCGCTCTCGGGCGCCCTAGGCCCCTGCGCATGCGCCCCGGCAATAAGACGCGCAAGTTTGCGTCTCGCGACGTTGTCAACGAGTTAGTGAACCCCCGGCGAAGAAAGGTCCAGGCTCGCCCAGGCGATTGGGAGACGGTCGCCTGAGCCTGGCCCGGGTCCGCGAGGACCCCGACGGCGAAGACCCTCAGCGGGGTGGCGACTCCTCGCCCGCTCACGCTCCACTCGCACTCTGGAGCTGGTGGACCCTCGGGGTGCTGTTCGTTGCCCTGGCGCCACGTCTCATCTACCTCTTTGCGGTCTCGAATCCCGAAAACGCTGGCGATGGGCTGTACACCGACGTGTACCAACACTGGCAGATCGCCTACCTCACCAAAGAGATCGGATTGAGCCACGGCCTGCGCTTCTGGGACCTCAAGGGTGTGGAGTATTTCTGGGGAAGCCTGCACCCAATCGTGCTCGTGATCCTCTTCTTTGTCACCGGCTCGACTGACATCGTGGTCGCAAGGATCCAGAGCCTTGTCTTCGGGTCGCTCAGCGTGGTGCTGATTTTCCATCTGTGCCAGCGCTATTGGAACCTCTCGGTTGCCGTCGCCGCGTCGGCTTTCGCCGCTCTCGCGCCCACGAGCGTCTTCAACGATGCGTCGGGGATGCTCGAGCCGATGGCGGTCAGCCTGTCACTCCTCGGCATCTGGCTGCTGCCGAAACGCTCGCTAGGGGCCGGGATCGCCTGGGGGCTTGCCACCGCGGCCCGACCCGAGGCCTGGCTGTCGTCATCCGGGCTTGTGCTCGCATCGTTTCTGCGGCCTGCAATCCTCCGCCGGTGGTTCCTGCTGCTGCTCGGGTTCGTGGCCGTCATGGCCGCTCAAATGGCATTCCTCAACGCCCGGACCGGTAATCCCATTTATCCGCTGTACTGGAACTACCTGGCCAATGCCGGCGGCGTGTGGCTGAAGCCGGTGATCGCGAGTCAGCAAGCGGCGAGGCCGTGGTTTGTAGCCCTCTGGGCAATGGCGACCGTCGGCCTCCTGGCGACGCTGTGGCGCCGGCCGCGATCGTACCTGCTCTTGCTCTATGGATTCGGATCATGTGCGCTGGTCTTCGGTTTGTTCGGCCTGACCGCGTTTATTACCGAGTGGTACCCCTGGCGGTGGATGATGTGGATCCTCGCCTTCCCGTACGACTTCGCCGCCATGCTCGTCGCGATTGGCTTGTTCGTGATCGTGCCTCGCTATCTGGGAAGGGGAATTCAGCAGCTCACCTGGGTGACGGCCGGGGCCCTCATGGTCGGCGTGCAGCTGACCTGGATCCCCATCGAGACTGCGTACACGAGCACGGCCCCGGCCTGGAAGACCGATGTAGCCGCTGGACGATACATCGCCAGCATCTTCGGTCAGCCTGGTTATCGCAGCGGCGCGCTCAACCTGCCACCCCCCGACCATCCCGAGGTCACCTATGCGCTCGTGCACTACGGTGGGCTCCAGGGTCGGCACTTCGTTAGCCAGCTGTACGATCCGTTCTACTACCTGCCGGCTGGCTACCACTACGCCGATCATCCAGCGACGGCAGGCACGCTCCTCCAATGCTGGCTGTCCAGTACCAATACTTCCATCTTCGTGACGCCCGACGACCGCGGCGACTACCGCGCCTTCGCGGCGGACCATCCGGCCTGGTTCGAAATGGTTGGGCGGGTCGCTGCCTACGGGTGGACTATCGAGGCGGTCCACGTCCCCGCTCCATCACTGCAAACATGCGCGCAGTCTGACGTGAACGCTAAAGCCGGTCGCGACTAAGAAGCTCGCCCCCAGTGAGTTTCGGCCCGTCAGCTTCCTGTCGCTTATGACTGCGGGCCCGGACAGTTCCCGACAATTGAAGGACGTACGGTGACCCTCAGGCGTGATCGAGCGGATTTCATGTTGCCCTCCGAAGAGCGCCTGCGGCGAACCGCTCATTCCACCGATGCGAGTTCACTCACATGACCACCAGCCAGTGCATCAGCGGTAGCTCGCCCAGGAAGCCGAAGACCTCGAGAAGTGGCTCCTAGCCCTCAAAGCGGGCTAACCTTTCTCGTCTACCCCATCGGCGGTACTCTTGCGCAGTGCGACCGCTTCGGTATTCCATCAACGTCACATTGGACGGGTGCTGCGATCATCGTGCAATGTTCGCGGACGAAGACTTGCATCGTCACGCGGTCGAGAACCTCGACCAGGCCGATGCCCTCCTCTTTGGCCGCGTGACTTACGAAATGATGGAGGCAGCGTGGCGGCCGCCGGCGCGGACGGGAGCGAGACCTGATTGGATGGAACCCTTCGCCCAGACGATCAACGCGGCAAAGAAGTACGTCGTGTCGAGCACCCTGGAGCAGGTCGATTGGAACGCGGAGCTCGTGCGCGGGGATCTGGGGAAGGCCGTTCAGCAGCTCAAGCGGGAGTCGGGCAAGGGACTCTTCGTGGGAGGTGTGAAGCTCCCACTGGCGTTGGCGGAGCTGGGATTGATCGATGAGTACGAGTTCGTGGTGCATCCCAGGCTCGCGGGCCACGGGCCGACGTTGTTCGCGGGGCTATCGAAGTATGTCGACCTGAAGCTCGTGAGCCGGCTGGAGTTCGGCTCTGGGGCGGTGGCGATGCGGTACGAGCCGAGAAGGTAGCCATCGGGCTTGTTAGCCCGAGTCGGCCGCATCATGAAGCGACTCGGGCCAGGCCTTCCAAAGTCTCGACCAACCTGACCATCGCCAGCGCATCCG
>DASZZN010000017.1 GCA_035544955.1 Candidatus Dormiibacterota bacterium | reverse complement strand
CCCGCGGTTTTTGCAATCTGCAGGCCGGCCACGAATCCTTCGAGATACCGTTTCTGCTCGGGCTCGAAGTCACGGGTCATTGCATCTGTAACATCACAGAAACCGGTGGCATGAGCGGATAGCGAGGGTCGCGTCCATGATCTGGATGCGACAGTCTGACTCGCCTGAGATTGTGTTGATTTCATTGACGACATACTACGGCTGGGATTCGGTGGCGGTATGCCGCGGCCGCCCACCCGACCTGACCTCGACAGCATGAAGCCGGACGACGTCAAGGCGTTGGTGGTGGATTTGCTTGAGGAGATCGGGCGGCTGCGTGACGAGATCGCGCGGCTCAAGGGGCTGCCGCCGCGGCCACCGTTCAAGCCGAGCCGGATGGAGGACGGTACCGATAGCGAACGCACGCCGTCCGACAAGCGGAGCGCGAGGGGTTCCAAGCGACCGCGCAACGGGGGCCGGAAGGGCAGCGTGCGGACCGCGGACCTCACCATCCATGAAGAGAAGGTGCTCAAGCCCTGGGCGTTGCCGGAAGGCTGCCGGTTCAAGGGGCGCAAACGCTTCGTGGTGCAGGATCTGCGGCTGGAGGCGCACGTTACGCGCTATCATCGCGCGTGCTATCGCGCGCCCGACGGCACGCTGGTGACGGCGCCGCTGCCGGCCGGCATTGTCGGCCATTTCGGAGCGAACCTGGTTCGCTTCGTGCTGCAGCAGTACTACGAGTGCAATGTGACCGAGCCGAAGCTGCTCGCCCAGCTGCATGCCTTCGGCATTAAGATGTCGCTGGCCGCGCTGAGCAATCTCTTGACCGAGGGCAAGGCGGCGTTCCACGCCGAGAAGCAGGAGATCCTGGCCGCCGGCCTTTCCTGCGCCACGGCGCTGACGGTCGACGATACCGGCGCCCGCCATCAGGGCCGCAATGGCCACACGACGCATATCGGCAACCAGCACTTTGCCTTCTTCGAGACCACGGAGAGCAAGAGCCGGCTCAATTTCCTCAGGACGCTGCTGCTGGGCGGGGTGTTCGGCTATCGCGTCACCGATGCGGCCGTCGCGTATTGGCAGGATCACGGTTTGCCGCAGGCCCTGATCGACCCGCTGGCCGAGGCGCCGGCCAAGGCGTTCGCCGACGACCAGAACTGGCAAGGGCACCTGACGGCACTCGGTATCACCGGCGCCCATCACCAGCAATGCGCGACGGAAGGTGCCTTATGGGGAGCCATCGTCGAGCAGCGCCTGCTCGATGGCGTGGTCGTCGTCAGTGATGGCGCCCCGCAATTTGCCATCGGCGACCATGCCCGGTGCTGGATCCATGCCGAGAGACAAGTCCAGCAGGTTGCCTGTGCGACACCCGAGCAGCACCGACTGGTCGAGCGCACGCGCGACCGGATCTGGAAGCTTTATCGAGTGCTCAAACAATACGCCAAGGCCGGCCGCGTCGACGCTGCCGCAAGCCGCCGACTGCGAGCCCGCTTCGATCGCATCTTCAACGCCGGAACCACCGGCTTTGCCGCGCTCGACGCCGTTCTCGACGCGCTGTTCGCCATCAAGAGCAAACTCTTGCGCGTGCTCGATCGCCCCGACATCCCGCTCCACACCAACAACTCCGAAGGCGACATCCGCATCCGCGTCGAAAAGCGCAAAATCAGCGGCGGCACCCGTGGCGACGAGGGGCGCCGCTGCCTCGACACCTTCGTCTCCATTACCAAGACCCTGCGCAAACACGCCCTGACCTTTTGGGACTATCTCGGCAGCCGTCTAGGTATGGACGGCCCCTGCATCCCACCCATTGGTCAGATCATCCGCAGCGCCGCCGCGCGCCGACCAGGATAAACCGGCCGCAGCCACTCCATTGAACCCGGTCCAGCCCAAAACCCGGCCGTCGGCAGCGACCGCTCCGCCAACAGTTTTTGAGATGCTACATCCAAGCGATGAATCAACAGGTGCCAAAATGTCATGTCGGCGCGTTGAGCAAACAAAGGACGGCGTGATCGAAATGAAAGAAGTGCGGTCCGAGTTCGTCATAGTTGATGTATGAGGTCAATTGCGCTGATCGGTTGGGCGGCATTGGCTCATGCTTGACCGCAGCAATATGCCGACGTTGTTGGCGTTCATGGTGGGGCGCTGAAAGCTAGACTAGCACCGCTTGCCGATCGACA
>DASZZN010000016.1 GCA_035544955.1 Candidatus Dormiibacterota bacterium | reverse complement strand
ACAATCGCGCGGGTCCTACGGATAGCAAAACGGGGCGCACTGCGCAAGGCATACGCAGAGCAGCTTGAGAGTTCCCCACAAAAAAGTAAGGCCCTCCGAAGGGAGGGCCCGAAGAGGGGGGCAAGGGAACTAGCTCGAATTATAGGCACGCTCCGGAGTCTTGTCAACAAGGGTGCAGTCAGAAAGTATCCCGCTGTGACTATCGGTAAAGCGAACTACGGGCGCGTAACGATCTTAGACGTCCAGTTGAGAGACGTCGATGTCGCGGAGCTCAACGGGGGACGGCAGCTGATGCTCTTGCAACAGCTTGAGCAGCTTCATGATGTAGCGCACGCCGGCCAGGTTCACGGAGTGATGCCGGGTCAGCTTCTGGATCGTCTGCAGCTTCATCACATCGCGCTGCGAGAATCGTCGGCGGTTGGTTGACGTCCGCTTCGGGACGACCAGCCCCAGGTGCTCGTACATCATCAGGGTCCGGGGATGCGTCTCCAGGATCTCCGACGCCACGCTGATGGTGTAGATCGGCTTGTCCAGGGAGATATTCGTGTCGCGTCGGGTATCACGCTTGACGGCGGTTGCCATAGAACCCTCCATGATGTGTCTGCCTCCCGGTCTCGAATACGGCAAGCGCCACGTGACGTCTCCGACCGGCGAAAATCACCATGAGTATAGGGGCCCACAACCGCTGGCTCAACCCAAGATTCGTAAATAGATGTGAACTCATTTGAGGACCCCAGTCTGCGCTCAGGAAATAGACGGAAACGTAGTGTCCCCTTATAATGTTTGCTAACAGGCGCCGTATCGCGCTGAAAAACCGGAGGTGCAGCATGGGCGAGTTCCGTGACAAGGTCGAAGGCGAAGTCAAGGATGCCGGCGGCAAGCTGAGCGGCGACAAGAAGATGGAGTGGGAAGGCAAGGGCCAGAAGGCGAAAGGCAAGGTCGAAGAGGCCGGTCGCAATATGACCCAGGGCGATCCGACGACGGACGAGCCGGTCGACAAAGGCCTCTAGAGGACATTCGACAGGCCGGCCCTCGCGGGCCGGCTTTTTTTATCGGGGGGTGGCGGGCGGCCTGGTGCTCGTGGGCGGCGAGGACTCAGCGTTGGCTGCCTCGGCCGGGCCCGTCGCGGGGCGACGCCCGGCGTGATACCGGCTTCCGCTTGTCGATGACGTCGAGGAGGCCGATGATCCGGCATCGCGTACCCGGATGTGGCTCAACGTCGATTCGCGCAGGATCAGGAACAGCAGGAGCGCGATCGAGCCGAGAAGGAAGTTGCTGCCGAGCCAGCCGTAGTTGTAGAAGAAGCCGACCACGAATCCGATCAGCGCCATCAAGAAGGCGGCGATCGTCCCGATGTGCGTGAACTCGTCCTGGAGATGATGCCGGGGGAAGAGCTGGCGGAGCAAGTGCTCGACGCCCCTGTCGCCATGATGGCCGGCCGATGCCGTCGACGCTCCGGAGGACGCCGAGCCGGCGACCGGCTCCACTTGCGACTTGCCACAGAAGCGGCAGAAGCGTGCGCCTGCCTCGATGGACTTACCGCACGAGCGGCAGAACACCGTTCCCGCTTTGGCCACCGGTTCCGAACTCGACAAGGCTGCCCCATTATAAGGGCGCCGTTCGCGGTTTCCGGCGGTATTTTCCGGGCGTAACCAAACGACACGGCCACCCGTTCGACAGGCACCAGGGGAAAATTTCGGACCCACCCAGCGCAGAGGTGCTCCGCTTAGGTTATAATGACTGAGTCAAGTTTTCGGAAGCAGGATAGTAACGTTTAAGGGGCCAGATTTGATCAGTATCAGGCACGCGAATCACCCAACAAATGCCAGCGGCCTCTCATCGCTCGACGCTCGGCGACGCCAGATCCGGCGGCAGCGGCGGTCGCCGCTCCGGACCCTCGCCAGCGGCGCAGGGTGGGGAGCGGTTATCCTCGTGTCTCTGTGGCTCCTGTTTTCCGGGATCTTCGGGTTTCTAAGCGCCTAGCCGCCCGGCGACGCAGTCAGCGACACCTCGCTCGCTGGCGGAAGCGTAGCCGAAGTGATCTTCGACGCATGGTCATCCTCGGCCTGATCGTCGTCTTCCTGCTGCCGCTGCTGGGTATCCCCGCAATCACGGCGCAGGCTGTCGGTCCGCTCCCAGCCGTCAGCGGGCTCGCCTCCAACAAGATGGAGCAGGACACCCTCATCTACGACCGGCATGGCACCTTGCTGGCGGATATCGGCAAGGCGGGCGACCATCGCATCGTCGTGCCGCTCACCTACATCTCGTCCTGGGTCGTGAAGGCAACCCTCGCTACCGAGGACCGCACCTTTTACACCAACAGCGGCATCGACATCGGTGGCATCGTGCGCGCCGCCATTGCGAACTATCAACACCACAAGATTCAGCAGGGTGGCAGCACCATCAGTCAGCAGCTCGTCAAGCAGGTCTACATCGGATCGAATGCCCCAACGGACATCCAGCGCAAGCTCAAGGAAGCGATCCTCGCCATCGAGCTGAACCGCGAATACAGCAAGAACCAGATCCTCGAGATGTACCTGAACACCATCTTCTACGGCAGTCAGACCTACGGGATCGAGGCCGCCGCGCGCAGCTACTTCCAATCGAACGCCCATGACGTCACGCTGGCACAGGCCGCCATGCTCGCCGGCTTACCGCAGGCGCCGACGCAGTACAACCCGGTCGTGAACTTTGCGTCGGCCAAGCAACGGCAAGCGCAGGTGCTGGCGGCGATGGTCGGCGAGAAGTACATCACCGCCGCGCAAGCCGCCGAGGCCTATGCGGTCAAGCTGCAGGTCACTCCCCCGATCACGAAATTCGAAGCACCCTACTTTGTCGACTACGTGTTGAAGACGCTCGCCAAGGCCCCCTACAACATCACGAACGATGCCAACAACCGCAAGGGCTACCGCGTTTACACGAGCCTCGATCTGCCCCTTCAGCACATGGCGGAGCAGGTGGTGCGTGAGCAGATCGCGCAGAAGGGGAACTTTTACAACTTTCACGATGCCGCCCTCGTTAGCATGAACCCGAAAACCGGCGAGGTCTTGGCGATGGTCGGCGGCGATGACTACAACCGGCCGGGCGGACAGTTCAACCTCGCCTACGACGTGCCGCGGCCTCCGGGATCGAGCTTCAAGATCTTCACCTACACCGCCGCGATCGAGAGTCGCAAGGTGAACATGCTGAGCCCGGTGCTCGACGACCCGATGGTGTTCCCGACGGGTGGCGATGGTCCTGGTTACGTGAGCGGCTTCGCCAAGTACATTCCTGCGAACTACGACCGTCGCTTCCACGGCACCCTTCCCCTGAAGATGGTCATGGGCAACTCGCTCAACATTCCCGCGCTCAAAGTGGAGCTGCGGACCGGGATCCCCGCCGTGGTCGATATGGCGTCACGCCTCGGCCTCACCTGCCTCGGCGAACCCTGCGGCTCGAAAAAGCCCGAAGACTATGGCATGAGCCTGACCCTCGGTGCCTATCCCGTGCGCCTGGCGGACATGGCCACCGCGGCCTCAACCCTCGCCACACTCGGCGTCCGTCACCGTGAGGCGCCGATCCTCAGCATCAAGGACGGGCTCGGACACGATGTCTTCACCTACGATCCGGCCAAGAACGAGTACCGAGCCGTCGATCCCGGCGTCGCCTTCATCATCGCGTCGATCATGTCGGACGACCGCAACCGCTGCATGTCATTTGGCTGCCACGGCGACCTGACCCTCCCGGGACGCCACGTCGCCGCCAAGACCGGCACGACGAACGATTTCAAGGACAACTGGACGATCGGCTTCACACCGAGCCTGGCGACGGCGGTATGGGTCGGCAACCCCGACAACAAGCCGCTCAGCCACAACTCGACCGGTATCGTCGGCGCCGCACCGATCTGGCACAAGTTCATGGCCCAGGCGCTGGCCGCCTCGCCCGACGAGTGGTACCCAGTCCCGGCCGGTCTCCATCAGATTGGCCAGGACTTCTTCCTGCCTGGGACCGAAAATCTACCGAAGACGCTGGCGCAACCGTGGCCGCAGTGCAAGCTGCCGGCGAACTACAACCCCTACTCGTTGACCTACAGCCAGATCACCGTCGACGGCGTGTACTGCATCGTCAACCCGCCGCCACCACCACCGGCGCCGGCGCCCACGCCGTCGCCAACAAGCTGTCCCAACGGCGTGTTGCCGGGCGGTGAGTGCAAGCCGAACAACTGACGCCGAGCGGCTAGGTTAAGCGGTTCCCGGCTGGTCGCTGGACGCTTTCTCGGTGCGTCCCTGCTCGCTGTCACCGAACGGCCGGCGGGACGCCAGCTCTCCGGCGCGATCGCGCAGCTCGATGCCTCGCTGCATCAGGTCGTCGCGCATCTCCTCACCGGTCTTAGGTGCGAGCAGCAACGCCAGCCCGAAGCCAACGGCGACCCCGATCAGCAGCCCGGTGACGAACCGCTCCGCGCTCGTATCGCTGTCCTGGGTAATCCGGGTGCGGCGCAAGGCTGCGACCGCGTCCGAGAGGCGGTCCTTCACCTCGAAATCCTGGGCCGCCTTGTTGGCCCGATCGAGCAACTCGCTTAACCGATCGACCGTCTTCTCTACCGTCTGATCCATCGTCGTCCTCCCTATGGCCGCCTGACCCTACTTTCTGCTCCGCCTGCCGCCCGCCGCCGGGGTGTGGCCGTCGAGGCCGCGGGTCCGCCGCTGTCGGCGGCCAACATCGCCTCCGCCTGGCCCAGCAGCCGCGAGACCCGGCGCCGCGTATTCACGCCCGAATCAGGGGCGTAGAGCAGCGCCAGGACCGCCCCGGCGATCGCGCCATGCTGAAGACCTCGCAAATATCCCATTGAGAAATCGCATTCCTCCGTGAACCAGACGACCGTGCCGCCACACGGTACCCGCCATCGTATCACGTGTCCTGTGAGCCCCCGACGTTCCCGTCGAGCCTCCACAAATTCAGGTTTTTGAAGGAACTTGAGGTATACTTACCCCCGGTGGAAAGGGGGGAAAGGTGACAGGCTCGATGTCGATTTTGCATGAAGCCCGCTCCGGCGTGGAAAAGCGGGCGGTTCGTTCAAAGGAGGGGACATGAGTGAGGTAGTCGACGAGGACGTAAACGTCCTCTTCATCGAAGATGACCCGGCGGTGGCCGAGATGTACAAGCTCAAGCTGGAGCTGGATGGCTACCGGGTCATCGTGGCCAAATCCGGCGAGGAGGGCCTCGACCACGCCAAAAACCAGGTGCCCGACATCGTCTTCCTCGACATTCGCCTCCCCAAGATGGACGGATTCGCCGTGCTCGAGAACCTCCGCTCCGACGGCGTCACGAAGAACATCCCGGTCATCATCCTCTCCAACTACGGCGAGAAAGAACTGGTCGACCGTGGGCTGAAGCTCGGCGCGCTCGATTACCTGATCAAGTCTGAGACGACACCGGCCAGCCTCAGCCGTGGCGTCCAAGATTGGGTCAAGGAATAGACGCTTGATCCCCAATCGCGATCCCCGGATCGGCGGAGCCTTCGATCTCGACAAGCCCCTCTATACGATCAGCGTGGCTTCCGAGATCCTGGAGACGCATCCGCGAACCCTGATGATGTACGAGGACCTCGGCCTCATCGAGCCCTATCGCACGGCCACCAACCGCCGGCGCTACTCGCAGCGCAATGTGCGCAAGTTGCAGGTGATCCAGCAATTGACGCGGGAGAAGGGCGTCAACCTCGCCGGTGTCAAGTACATCCTCATGCTGCTGGAGTCGTTAAAGAATGGCGGCGTGAAGCCGCCCGACGACCTCAAGCAGGTCTACGACCTTTACGAAGAGATTATCTAGTTAACTGGCCGTGATTGGCGGTAGCGTCTCGCTCTCGTGGGCTGAGCCGTCCGATGGTTCCTCCCAACTGATGGCTTCCGCGGCGGCGATGCGAGCCGCAACCGCCGACTTGATCTCGGGCGAGACGACGCTGACCGGTGGGACGGCCTCCCCGACAAGCAGCCGATCCAGTTCGGGGCCATCGATCGTTTCCACGATCTGCAGGTGTTGGGCGATCCGCACCAGTGTCGCGCGGCGCGCGTGGCAGATGTCGTACGCCACTCGGTAGGCCGCATCGGTCAGGGCCTTGACCTCGGCATCGACATCGGCAGCGGTCAGCTCGGAGAAGAACTGGCTGTCACCATCGCCTTTCCGATGCAGCGTGACCAGACCAAGTCGCTCACTCATCCCAAACTCGCACACCATCTGGCGCGCGATGCTCGTGGCATGCTCGATGTCCTGCTTGGCGCCGGTCGTGACGTCGCCGAAGATGATCTCTTCGGCGGCGCGGCCTCCCATGGCGGCGGCCATGCGGGCGTTGAGCTCGGACTTCGAGGTCAGGTATCGATCCTTCGTCGGCAGCTGGATCGTGACACCAAGCGCCTGCCCGCGCGAGACCACCGACACCTTGTGCACCGGGTCGCTCTTCGCAATCGACTTCATCACGAGCGCATGACCGACCTCGTGATAGGCGATGATCGCCTTCTCCTCGGGGGTGATCATCCGGCTGCGCTTTTCCGGGCCCGCCATGACCCGCAGGCTGGCCTCTTCGAGCTCCTCACTGCCGATCGCCGCCTTCTTGCTCCGCGCCGCCAGGATGGCGGCTTCGTTCAGGAGGTTGGCCAGGTCCGCGCCGGTGAAGCCGGGTGTCTGCCGGGCCACCACGTCGAGGTCGATGTCCTCGGCAAGCGGCTTGTGCGCCGCATAGAGACTCAAGATCGCGCGCCGCCCGTTGAGGTCGGGGGCGTCGATCGCCACCCGGCGATCGAAGCGACCGGAGCGCAAGAGCGCCGGGTCGAGCACGTCCGGTCGGTTGGTGGCCGCGATCACGACCACTGCGCAGTCGGTGTTGAAGCCATCCATCTCGACCAGTAGCTGGTTCAGTGTCTGCTCGCGTTCTTCGTTGGTCCGGATCTGCGCGCCGCCACGCTTCCGGCCCAACGCGTCGATCTCATCCAGGAAGACGATGCACGGCGCATTCTTCTTGGCATGCTTGAACAGGTCGCGCACGCGGGCCGCGCCGACGCCGACGAACATCTCTACGAAATCCGAGCCGCTCAGCGAGAAATAGGGCACCTTGGCCTCGCCGGCGACCGCGCGCGCGAGGAGCGTCTTGCCGGTGCCGGGCGGGCCGACCAGCAGGATGCCGCGCGGCATGCGCGCCCCCAGCTGACCGAAACTGCCGGGCGCCTTCAGGAATTCAACGACTTCTTCCAGCTCGTGCTTCGCCTCGTCCACACCCACCACCTGGGAAAACGTGACCGGCTCGCCGGAGGCGGCGCTGGACTCCGCGAGGTGCTTGGTCATCTGCCCCATCGGACTTCCCAGGAGGTTCGAGCGGCGGAGCAGGATGAAGAGCAGCGCCAGGAGGACCAGCAGCCCCAGCAGGTTGGGCAGGACGTTCGCCACGGACGTCTCGTCGGTGGGCTGGACCGCGACCTTGACGTTATGACTGCGCAAGTACTGCTCGGTCGAGCCCATCGACGCTTCCTTCTCGTTGGTCCACGACTGCCGCCCCGCGGAATCCGTCAGCAGAATGCGCTGGCCGCTGATGCTGGCGGCGACGATCTGCCCGTGATCGACGCGATCCAGGGCGTCGCTGATCGGCACGCTGGGCTGGTTCCATACGGTGTTGGCCCCCGAATGGCCAATCAGCCAGAGGCCGCCGACGATGAGCACGGCTAGCACCGCGAGCGCGGGCACGGCGACCCGCTTGCGGCGCAGGTTCAATGGGACCTGAAGACGGCGAAAGAACGTTTTCATTGGTTTCTCAACCCCTCTCCTTAGTACGCGACTGGCTGGTCAGGTAACGCGATCAACGCCTTCCCCGCGATTCCTCCTGCACTGTATCGCTGCCAGAACGGGAAGGCGGTGATCGCTTGCTGTTCCTCGCCCGTGACCCCGTTGTCCGCATTCGCCAGCCGGTAGAAGGACCAGCTGAAGCCGCCCTGGGCGCGGGTCTCATTCATCGAGGTGACGATCTCCGCGCCGGGCGGGGCACCGGGTGTGCCGTACTCGAGCACGGCGTCGTAGGCCTGTGCGGTGATCGTCAGCGGACGGTTGAAGGGGTTGACGCCCGGATCGCGGAACTGCTGGAAGACCTGGTCGACGTAGGCGCGAGTCCCGTCCGTGCCGCTGTACTGAGGCAGGCCGGTCGCGCGCCAGTAGACCATCGGCGCGAAGACCTGGCAGTAGCGCGACATGGTGGCGTAGGCGTAGCCGGGATGGTCGTAGGGGGTGGGCAGGGTGCTGGCCACCAACAGGTAGCGCTCGCCTACCCCATTCATGCCCTGGATACCGCCGCGAATCCCCGAGAGGTACTGGCCGACGTTCGGGTCCGAGGTGCTGTCGCCCTCGATCGTCAGCGCGAGGCCGTCGAGGCGCTGACCCTGCTCCTCGAACTGCGCCGCAGCCAATGCGTCGGCGGTATCGGAGGTCGGGTCATCGAGCATCGGCTCGATCCAGCCGATGATGCTCAGCCCGTGCGCGTGCGCGATCGGCAGTAGGTCTTGCAGTGCCGACGCGCCGTAGAAGTGGTGTCGCGAGTCCGCGATCCTGATATATAGGTGGCTGAGGTCAGCCCGGACCGCGGCATCGACAATCGCCGCGGCACGGTCGGCATCGGGATCGTTCCAGTCGCCATCGAAGATCATCAGCCACGCGCCTTTACCCTTGACCCCGTCGAGCGGCGAGCGAGGCGTCTGCACGAAGGGCCGAGCGGTTACGGGCACCTTGACCACGGCGGCGACTGGCCGGCCGAAGCTTTGCATCACGTGGGCGGCCTGCGCCTGCTCCTGGGCACGAGCCTCTAGATAGGCCCGTAGGCCGAAGGGCGGTGTGAGGAGCGCGAACAACATCACGCCCAGCACCACCCTTCCTCCAAACGCCGTGACTTGCCGTAAGATGCCCGACATGCTCGAAGGGACGGCTCCCGCACCGTTCGGGCGTGAGACTACCGACAAGGACGGGTGCGTTCAAGCGCGGGTTCCCACGGCTAAGGTGATAAGCCCCTGCACAGTCAATTGGTGACGTTTCCGTTTCGTGACGCTCAGTGACGTTCGCCAGCGTGACACCACATTTCGCGCAAACGTCGTCCGCTTTCGCCTTTTATCACGAATGCTGATATGTTGGATATAATGGTTTACAGTATCGAGTTCTGGAGGGCAGCACTTGGCCTTGCCGCATAAGTCGAGCGAAGTCTCCGATATGTTCGACATCGAGCCGCGCACGCTCTTCGTTTACGAGAGCGAAAACCTGATCGCGCCCGAGCGGACCCCTACCCAGCGGCGGCGCTACTCACGCCGCGATATCGAACGGATCCGGCTCATCCGCGAGCTCACCACCGTCCACGGTATTAACCTCGCCGGGGTCAAGGTGATCTTCTCGTTGATGGAGGCGGCGGTGCAGAACCGGCTGCAGATCCCCGAGACCGAGTTTCCGGAGCTTGCCGGCGCCCGTCACCTCTGGGCCTGAGCCCACTTCGTAAGCATTGCTCCGGGAGATGCGCGACTTCAGCCGCCTCGCCTAGATCGAGCCGTCGCGCCCCACCGGGACGGTGCCCTCGTTGGCCAGCTCGGGCTGCCGCGCGGCCAGTGGCTCGACCAGGTCCCGGATGTCCTGCAGCTGCGCCGAGATCCAGCGTGCGACATCGTTCTGCTGCACGACGGCGCGCATCTTTTCGGCGCGCGCATGCCGCTCGACAGGATCCATCAGCAGCGCCCGGTGCAGCGCCTGCGCCGTCGCGTCGACATCGAACGGGTTTATCGTGATCGCCCATTCACCGAGCTCTTCGTGCGTGCCGGCGTTCTCCGAGAGGACCAGTGCGCCGCCGCGACGATTGACCGTGATCCCTTCCTTCGCCACGAGGTTCATACCATCGTAGATGGGATTGACCAATAGGACGTCGAACTGTTTGTAGCCGGCGACCGCTCGGTTCATGTCGTCGCGCAGCTCCAGCCGGATCGGCTGCCAGTCCGCAGAGGCGTAACGGCTATTGATGACGCGCACCACCTGCACCACCTGGCGGGCGTACTCGCGGTACTCCGGCACGTTCTGGCGCGTCTTCTGCAGCATCGCCCAGAAGACGACGCGGCGATGCCACTCCGGATGAGCCTGGAGGAGTCGCTCGTAGGCGATGAACCCGCGACTGATGTTCTTGGAAAGATCCATGCGGTCGACCCGGTAGATCAGCTGCTCGGGACGCCAGCGCAGCACGTCCCGCTCGGCTCGCTCCACCGCCGGGCTGGCCGCGCTCCGCTCGAACTCGCGAACGTCGATCGAGATCGGGTAGCGCCGCACCCAGACGGTGCGGCCCCGGTAGAAGGCGGTCTGCTGTCGGAAGTCCACTGGCAGCCCCATGTTTTCCTCGCAGGTCAATAGGAAGTTGCGCACGTCGGAGTGGGTCTGCAGACCAATGATGTCCGCCGCCAGCAAACCGTCCATGATCTCGTCGCGCATGTAGTGAGGCAACACCTTCCAGTACTGCGGCGTAGGCCAGGGGATGTGGACGAAATGCTGCAGAACCGCGTCGGGCAGCTCGCGTCGAACGAGGCGGGGCACCAGGTAGAGGTGATAGTCGTGCGATAGCACGAGCGGTCGCTTGCGGCCCCGCCGCGCTTCGCGCACGATCTGCTGGGCGAAGAGCTGGTTGACCAGGCGGTAGCCCTCGGTCCAGGCTCGCTGGGTGCTGTCGTCAAGCACGGGCGCCTCCGCCAGGTTCCACAGGTAATGCTGCACAAACCAGAGCAGGGGGTTCGCGATCGTGTTGTAGTACAGGTCATAGGCCAGGCGCGGCGGGTTGACCCAGCTCACCTGGTATCGAGAGCCGTCGGTGGTCTCCACCATCATCGGTTCGCCGCCGTCCCCTAACTCGAGCTCGCCCTCGAAGCCGTCGCGCACGCTGGCGACCCACACCGCTCCGGTCGCCTGGGCCAGTCCGGAGAGCCCGGTCACCAGCCCGCCCGCGCCGCGGACGAACCGTTCTCGATCGGCTGGATCGGGCGCCAGGTCAACCGGCGGCCGGTTGGCGGCCACGATCGGATAGAAGTCCCGTAGGAGGCGCCGGGTGTACTGCTCGATCGCCAGCATGGCTCTCGTCTAACTCTACGCGGCAGCCTCGAGATCGCCGCCAGCGGGTCATGCGGCTTGCGCGAATGGCCAATATGTGATATCGTGGGTATAAAGATAGAGGCCAAGGCAAACGGGCGCTTGTCACGCCCAAGGGGTTAGAGCGTGGGAAAACGAAAGAGGTCGTCGGCGATCGCCCCCGGACGGGCGGTCTTCACGCCAAGTATCGCGAGCGAGATCCTCAACCTCCACCCGCGCACGCTGATGATCTACGAGAGCGAACACCTCATCAAACCGCAGCGAACGGCGACGAACCGCCGCCGGTATTCGGAGGATGACATCCGGCGGGTTCGGGTGATCCAGTTCCTGACCCGGCAGAAAGGCGTCAACCTGGCCGGCGTCAAGTACGTGCTTCATCTGCTCCAGTCATTGGGCAGCCAGGGCCTGGATCTGAACCAGGTCCGCGAGCTCGACACGCTACAGGAAGTCTCGGGAAACGGGCTGAGCGCGTAATTTCAGCACTTGGGAAAAACCCTTGACAGCCAATGCCAACTATGTAACAGTGCGCATATCAGCTTTCGTGCGTAGCAGAATCCAGTGTATTTGGGGTCAGTGAAGGGAGCAATTTAGATGTTGAGCGATGCGATCGAGGAGATACACCGGGAGTTCGAGGCGGCGGCCGACCGTCGGAACCAGGAGCTGAAGCGGAGAGCCGATGTCCGTCGCGTCGACGACTATCTGCTATCGATCGAGGACATCATCGAGAACCGCGGGGGCGCGGTTCCGGCACCGCTGATGGACGACATCACCCGCTTCGTGCGTCCGCTCAGCCGCAAGCTGCTGCGCGCGCTCAACCGCAACGTCACGCGTGACCCGGTGCGGGTGCTGGACGTGCTCTTCGATTGCCAGCAACTGCTGTTACCGCGGCTGATGGTGGCGTAGACCCGGCCTGAGGGGGTCGTCCAGCAAGAAAACCGCCAGCCAGCACGCTCAGTAAGCCGGATAGCCGTTGCAGTTGAATCCGGTCTATGCGTGAAATAGCCTGTGCGGCCGGTCGGAGTACCCTGCTGAGGATCCCTTGATGCGCCAAACCGTGGCCCGCGGAAGCGGGTTAGCAGCGACGCTGCGGCGTCGCTGGTGGATTTTCCCCATCATCCTGCTGCTGGTGGCGGCCGGGCTGGTGCTCCGCGCCCTCGCCGCGCCCCTGGGGGTCAGCGCCAGCGTCGCCGACGGCGACCACGCCGTCGTTCGTAGCTCGGCGGTGGCGTTGAGCTTTAACCAGGACATGGACGTGGCGTCGGTCACACAGGGCTTTCGCATCATTCCGTCAGTGCCCTACACGATGGTCGTCAAGAATCCACGCACCTTTGAATTTCACCCGCAGCTGGCGCCCGACACCGCCTACCGCATCCAGGTGATCGGCGCGCGCAAGACGGTAGGGTTCGGGAGCGAGAACTATTCGGTCGCGTTTCGGACGGAGCCCGCGCCCAAGGTCACCGGTGCGACCTTCAACGATGCGCCCCTCGCCGAGGGCCAGCAGGCGGTCGCCTTGCGGGGCAACCTCAAGGTCGCCTTCTCACAGCCCATGGACCCCGTCCGCACGCCGGTCCTGGTGGACGGCGCCGCCCTTGATACCAAGAGCATCACCTGGGACGCGACGGGACAGGCAGCCACGCTTGCCTTGACGCTCGGGCACAGTCGCACCCACACGCTGCTGGTCCCCAAGACGGCGACGAACCGTAAGCACGACCTCGCGGTTGCCGATTGGACCCTCAGCTTCGCGACGGTGGTGCAGGTGCCCTCAGCCGGATCGACGGCACGGATCGGAACCTCGGGGGCGCCGATCATCATCCAGATCGAGAACAGCTCGCAGCCTACTGTCCGGCCGCAGACCGGCATGCAGCAGGCCGACATGATCTACGAGTACATCAGCGAGTTTGGCATCCCCCGGCTCTCGGCCGTCTACTGGCATCCACCGTCGAGCCTGATCGGACCGGTGCGAAGCTGCCGCCTGATCACGGTGGCACTCGAGCAGATGTACCGCGGCGAGATCTACTGCTCGGGCGCCAACGACTACGTCCTCGGCCAGGTGTGGAAGTGGCCGAACGTCGTCTACGACTACTACTACATGTACGACTTCATGTACCGGGCCTCGGATCGCTATGCGCCCCACAACGTCATCGCCCGCCCCGACAAGATCACGGCCAATACCGCGGCGGCGAACCTGCCGGCCCTCAACTATGACATCGCGCCGGCGCATCCGGACGTGGCGCTCCCGGGTGCCACGCCGGCGACCAGCGTCTCGATCCCGCAGCACGGGGCCGTGTGGCGCTATGATGCCAACTCGCATGAGTACTTCAAGTGGCAGGACGGGGCGCCGTTCACCAACGTCGGGACCGGCCAGGTCCATGCCAAAAACCTGATCATCGAGCGCGTCGTATCGCGCCTCGACACCAGCCCGGGCAACACGGGCGTGCACCACACGTACAACACCGAGTACTACGAGCTTGCCGGCGAAGGCACGGCCGACATCTATTCGGACGGCGGGATGATCCATGCGACCTGGAAACATCCCAATCGCGACCTACCGGTTGTCTACTACGATGCCAGCGGCAATCCGGTGGATCTCAACACTGGGCTGACCTGGGTTCACGTGATAGGGAGTGATCAATGACCTGGACGCAAACAATTCGCGAGCGCTGGTGGCTGGCTCCGATCGCCATCCTGGTGGTCGCGGCCGCCATCGTGATCCGCATCATCACCACCCCGCTCGAGGTGAGCGCGAACGTCAACGACGGTGACCAGGCGGTTCCCCGGACGGCCACCATCGATCTTCACTTCAACCAGGACATGAAGGCAGACTCCGTGCAGCATGCCTTCAGCCTGACCCCGCCCGTGATGGTCGCCTTCAAAGCCGTCGGCCCCAGGGAGTTCCAGTTCCGGCCGACGCTGAAACCGAACACTTCGTATCACGTCAGTCTCAAGGACGCGCAGAACACCTCGGGGCGTGGCGTCAGCAGTGGTTTCAGCTTCAAGACCGAGCCCGCGCCGGCGATCGCCGCCGTCTCGGTCGACAACAAAGCGGTGGTCGACGGCCAGCAGTCGCTGAAGCCCACCGGTGCCATCAAGATCGACTTCTCTCAGCCGATGGACAGCACTAAGACGCCCATCGCCGTCAACGCCACCCCGGTCGACAGCAAGAAGATCAGCTGGTCGAGCGATGGCAAGAGCGCCACGCTCGACCTCAAACTTGGGCATAGCCGCCAGTACCAGGTGTCCGTCCCGCAGACCGCGGTCAACCGAAAGCAGGACCCGCTGGCGGCGGATTGGAAACTCTCGTTCACCACGCTCATCGAGGTGCCGTCGCAGGGCGACTCCGCGCGGATCGGGTCCGGTGCGCCGACCATCATCCAGATCGAGAACAGCATCGATGCCCGTCCGCAGGCGGGGATGCAGCAGGCCGACATGGTCTACGAGTACATCAGCGAGGGGTCTATCCCACGACTAAGCGCCATCTACTGGCACCCACTACCCGACCTGGTCGGGCCGGTTCGGAGTTGCCGCTTGATCACCATCCGCCTCGAGCTGATGTACAAGGGGATGATTTACTGCTCCGGCGCCAACGACTACGTCCTCGGTCTGGTTTGGAAGCATCCGAACCTTATCAACGACTACAGCCACGGCGCGGGCAACGTCTTCTACCGCGACAACAACACCCGCTATGCGCCGCACAACGTGATGATGCACGGCAACAACGTCACGACCTTCACCGCCCAGCAGAACCTACCCGCGCCGCTCTACGACATCGCACCCAAGCATCCCGACGCGACCTTTTCCGGTGACGCCGCGCCCGCAATCTCGGTGCCCGATCACGGGGCGTCCTGGCAGTACGATGCCGGCTCTAAGCAGTACGTCAAGACGCAAGACGGTCGGCCCTTCAACAACATCGGGACCGGCCGCGTGCATGCCAAGACCGTCATCCTCGAGTACGTCAATTCGTACCTCGATACCAACCCGGCGAATAGCTTCCACGGCTACTTCACCGAGGCCTACGAGCTCACCGGTGACGGCAAGGCGGATATCTTCGTGGACGGGGTTGTCATCCACGCCACCTGGCACCACCCCGATCCGAACGTTCCCGCCG
Organism: Candidatus Dormiibacterota bacterium; assembly: GCA_035544955.1. NCBI lineage: Bacteria > Bacillati > Candidatus Dormiibacterota > Candidatus Dormiibacterota bacterium. The sequence continues at coordinate 5,646 of DASZZN010000016.1, read as the reverse complement.
TCTACCTGGACGCCAGTGGGAACCCGATCGAGCTGGACAACGGGTTGACCTGGGTCCATGTGATCGGCTCGGAAAAGTGGCACACGATCGGTTAATCGACTCTCGGCTGATCGATTCGGGCCCGCCGGCCCACGCGAGCGGCGCTTTAGTGCCAGGCGAGCGTTTGAGGCGTTAATCACCTCAGGCACAATTAGCTGTGCCTGAGCGCGCCACGACAACCGTCTATATCGTTCCGCATACCCACTGGGATCGCGAGTGGTACGCGACCTTCGAGACTTTCCGGGCGCAGCTGGTCGAGCTGTGGGATCAGTTGCTCACCCTGACTGAGGCCGATCCGGACTTCCGCTTCCTGATGGACGGCCAGACCGTGGTGATCGACGACTACCTCGAGATCCGGCCCGAGGCACGAGCCCGGCTGCAGCGGGCGGTCCGCAACGGCCAGATTCAGGTCGGGCCCTGGTACACGCTCCCCGATGAATTCCTCGTCAGCGGCGAGACCTTGGTGCGTGACCTGCAGCGCGGGGTCGCGTCGGCCGGCGTCCACGGCGGCTCGATGCGGGTCGGCTACTTGCCGGACTCGTTCGGCCACGCAGCGCAGATGCCGCAGATCTATCGCCAGTTTGGCTTTCGGCACGCCGCGGTCTGGCGGGGCGTCCCGCTCGCCATCGACCGCGTCGCCTTCACCTGGGAAGCGCCCGACGGCAGCCGGATCCTGACTGCCTACATGGGCAACTCGTACTCGCAGGGCGTGGACCTCCCTACCGAGCCCGGCGCGCTGGCGGCCCGCATCGCGAGCGCGCTGCAAGCGATCGCCCCGTTCCGGCCGACGACCGACGTGCTCCTCATGAACGGCAATGACCATGTCCTGCCGCAGGCGGAGCTGAGCGCGGCGGTTCGTGGCGCAACCGGTCGTCTCAACGGGACCATGATCCGCCTCGCGCGGCTTGACGACTACCTCGCGCGGCTACCGGAGCACGGCTGGCCCCGCTGGCGCGGTGAATTGCGCTCCTCGGCACGTGCTCATATCCTGATGGGGACGCTTTCGGTTCGGGCGCCCGACAAGCAGCGCTATTTCGAAGCCACTCGCCTCCTCGAGCGCATGGCGGAGCCAATCGCGGCATTGACCGGGGTCGATGTGAGTCACGAGCTCGACGAGGCCTGGACGCTGATCCTGCAGAACGCCGCGCACGACACCGCCTGCGGCTCCGGCATCGACGCCGTCGCCGAAGAGTCGAGGCGCCGGAGTACGCGGGTCATCGAGATCGCCGAGCGGATCGTCGATCATGGCCTTCCGCAGCTGGCCGGCGCCGGCCAGGTCTGGAACCCGTGCCCATTTCCGCGACAGGGACTGGTCGAGGTTGACGGCGCGCTGGTGCTGACCCCGGTGATCCCGGGAGGCTCCGCGGTTTCGCTGACCCCGACGAGTCCTTCAGCTCCGGCGAGCGCACAAGAAACCCGTCTCGAAAACGGCCACCTCGCCTGCGACCTGCGACCCGACGGAACGCTGGCGATTCTCGACCGGCGTACGGGTTTGCACTACAACGGGCTGCATCGGCTGGTCGACGACGGTGACGCCGGCGATGAGTACAACTTCTCGCCGCCAGCCGGCAACCTGCCGCCGGCTGATCCGGTCCGCCACTTCAGGAGCGCGGTCCTCGAAGAAGGGCCACTCCGCGCCCGACTGGAGGCGCGCTACGATTTCGCGGTCTTCAGCGGGCTCAGCCATGACCGGCAGAGTCGCGGCGACGTCGAGACGGTGCTGCCCATTCGACTGACCCTGTCGCTCGAAGCCGACCGACCACGACTCGATATCGAGCTCGAAGTCATCAACCGCGCCGAAGATCATCGGCTTCGTGCCCATTTCCCGTTGCCGTTTCGGGCGAGCGATTCCGCCGCTGATACCGCGTTTCACGTGACGGCACGCGCCGTTGCCGCCGCCCGGCGCGATCCCGGCGCAGACGAACTCGAGCTGCCCACCTACCCGATGTGGTCGTTCGTCGATGTGAGCGACGGCCGCGCGGGCCTCGCGCTCATCACCAATGGCCTGCACGAGTACGAAGTGCTGGCGGGCGCGTCCCAGGAACTCGCGCTCACCCTGCTACGCTCGGTCGGCTGGCTCTCGCGCGATGACCTCGTCACCCGGCGCGGGCACGCCGGTCCCGCGATGGAGACACCGGGCGCTCAGGTCCCGGGGGGACACCGCTTTCGCTACAGCCTCTTCTTCCACGCCGGCGACTGGCTGGAGGGAGGCGCGTGGCGTGCCGCCGAGTCGGCCCTCATTCCTCTCGTCCCAGGACGCGGTGCTCCTGCCAGCACGCCGGCTCCGGTGATTGAGCTGGAGCCCGACTGCATCCAGCTGACTGCACTGCTGCCGCAACCAGGAGGCTACGATCTCCGCCTGCTGAACGCCTCGGATGCATCACGCGAGGCGATCGTTCGCCTGCGGCCGGAGCCCGGGAACGTTTCGCTGATCACCCTCGGCGGCGTCGCGCGCGAGCAGCTGGCGCCGAAGGGCGGCGTCGTCAGGATTCCTGTGCGGCCCTGGGAAATCGTGACCGTGCGGGCGACTCGCTAGCGATTGGCGAGATCGCAAAGGCGGAGCTACGCCGCCGCGAACGCCTTCTCGTGGTTCATCCAGCGGGGCAAGGCGTTGAGGAGGGCGGGACCCTCGACCTGCGTCTTGATGACGTACTCGAGGGCGCCAAGCTGGATGGCGCGTTTGATCAAGGTCGGCTCGCTGAAGTTCGACATCACCACGACCGGCGTGTTCTTCGTTTCGTCGGATGCGCGGAGGGTCTGCAGCACCAGGATGCCGTTCTGACGCGGCATCATGACGTCGAGCATGATCAGCTGGGGCTGGAGGCGGGTGCAGAGGTCGACGCCGGACACCCCGTCATTGGCGACCTCGACGTGGTAGCCGTTGCCGCGGAAGAGCGTCGCGTAGTAAGTCGCTGCGGTCGAATCGTCCTCGATGATGACCACCGTTCCCGCGCTCGACTCGCCGCCGCCATCGACGGCGGGTATCTCTGGGACCGCCGGTGCTTCCGCCGGCTCGGTGGTCGCCACCGTCTCCGGTTCAGCCTCAGGCTGCCAGATGGGCGCCGTGTTCCACGCGCGCACCGTCTCAGGTTCGGGTGCTTCGGTGATCGATTCGGGTACCGACGCACTCTGACCCCATGGATGCTCGGCGGCTACCGGCTCCGGTTCTGACGCGACAGGCTCGGGGGCGGGTTCTGGCTCCCGCTTTGTAACCGCTTCCTCACCGAAGAGCATCGCGCGCATCGATCCGCGCGCCCCGCGCACCGGCTCCGGCTCCGGTTCCGTCTGCGGCTCCGTTTCGGCTTCCGGGGCTTCCGCCACGACCGGCTCGGTTTCCGGTTCGGGTTCCGGCTCCGGCTCTTGCTCGAACGTGGCGGGTTCCGGCTCGGCCGGCTCGGATTCCACGGTTTCCGCTTCGACCTCGGGGCCGAAGCGCAGCGGCAATGATTCCTTCTCGACTTCTGGTTCCTTTTCGGCGTCCGGCTCGACCGGCGGGCCGAAGCTCAGGGGCAACGATTCCGCCTCGGTCATAGCCTCTTCCGCCGGCGGCGTCGCTTCGACGGCGGGCAACGGTTGCGCCGCGGCGACAGGCAGCGGCACAGGGGCAACCGCGGGCGCAGGCGCAGCAGGTGCAGGGGCGGCTGCCGCCACCGACGGAGTCCAGGTCGCGGGCGATCCTGCGACCGGTGGGGCCCATGTCGGGGTCACCGGGGTCGGTGGGACCGGCGGGGTCGGTGCTGGTTCTGCGGTCTTCGGCTGCACTATCTTCTCGAGGTTCTCGAGGACGTTGAAGTTGAAGCGACGACGCTTCGGCTTGCCGCGCCGGCTCGCATCCGCGCCGGACGGTTCCGCAGCGGGAGGTTCGGCGGCAGGCGGAGGGCCTGCAAAGCTCGGCGGGGCGGGCGGCGCAGCCGGAGTGGCCGGCGGTGCGAAACTCGCGGGCGCAGCAGGTCCGCTCGTCACCGCCGGAAAGGCGGGCGGGCCGAACGGCGAGTTCACCGGTGGGGCATACGGGCCAGGGACGCCTGGTGGTGGCGCGATCGGCTGCGACATCGGCTGGGTTGGCTGTTGCTGCTGCGGTTGATAGAACGGAGCCGGATTCGGGGCCGGAGCCTGCATCCCACGTCTGCCGGGTTCCGGGTATCCGCCCCAGGGCGATCCCTGTGGCGCTGCCGGCGCGACCCAGGGCACGTTCTGCGGGGCGTACGCTGGCCCGGGCTGGCCCATGTTCGGCTGCGGTGGGTTCGTGTTCGCCGCCCAGCCGGGCGGTGACGGCGGCGAGTAAATCTGGGGGGCGATGCCGGCTTTCTGCAGCGCAGTACCGAGGTTGCGCGCGTAGGTGCGGCCGCCCTTGACCGGGGGAAGCGCTCCGCTCTCGACTGGAGGAGCCCCTTCGGCGACCGGAGTATTGGTCACGTAGCGCCGGCCGCCCCCGCTGAAGCCGCCCGACTTCGCGGCCGCCAGGTCACGGCGGAGGCGTTCAGCGCGCCAGCGCGCAACCAACAACTGGATCGTGACCAGGGCGAGGATCCCCGCCAGCAGGACGATGACCTTGTCCCGGTTCGCGAAAACGAGATGGCTGAAGGGCGTCAGGAAGTCTTGAAGTCCGCTCATTTGCCGCTCCCGCGTGTGAAGAGATAGCCGCCGGCCACCGGGCAGGGGCGCTGGCTGGGCGCAGGCACGTTAATAGAACGCTGAGTGGCAGAAAGGCTGTCACTCGTGAGAAGCGGACGTTACTGGACCGTCACCTCTGCTGAGCTAAATGCCGCTCCGCGAGGCGGCGGTATCCCTCCCGCAGGCGCGGAATCAACTGGGCGAAGTTGATGGCCCAGCCGATGCCGACCACGCGCTCGGTGAAGATGCGGTCGTCCTTCGGGTTCCAGTAAGCGTCGCGGAAGCGTTTGGGGGTTGGAAACCGGAAATCATACGGGACACCGGCGACTCGTCCATGCCAGGTCCGTTGTCCTTCCGGCTTGCTCAGCTCCTGAGCGACGGCGGCCAGGGCGAGGAAGAAGAGCGCGGCGCGCACCAGGCGACTGATCTTCATGATCAGCCGACCTTTCGGCCCTGGAAGCCGAGGTTGGGGAGATCGTCCTGGAGGTTCTCCATCGACTTCGCATAGATCCAGTAGTCCAGCGCGGCCTTGGAAAAGACTACGCGATCGCCCACTTTGGTGAAGGGAATGTTGCGCTTGGCGACGAGGTCATCGATCAGATCCTTGGGCACGCCAAGATAGGTGGCGGCCTGGAGGGTATTCATCACGTAATTGGCGGCGGTGGGATCGTAGATCACGATCAAATCCTCCGTGTGCTGTGGCTGAGCCTACCTATAATATGGGTTCGCCGCCGAGGCCCACGGCCCGTTCGTCTAGCTGGTCCAGGACGCTGCCCTCTCAAGGCAGAAATCAGCGGTTCGAATCCGCTACGGGCTACTTACAGGACACTATTCGAACCGGTTGCGTAGGCACAGGCCGTGGGCTACCTTAATCGGGCTGCCGCATAGGAACTAGGGACAATGGGAGAAGAACGTCGCGAACCTGACGCCCCAATGACGGAGGAGCAAATCCGTGCTGTGACGATCGGCGAGCTCGAGCCGTTGTCCGCCAGA